>JAJFVM010000213.1 GCA_021371805.1 bacterium | reverse complement strand
AGAAATATATACATGACGGCGATATCTATCAGATAAACCTGAGCCAGAGATTTAAATGCGGAATTCCGGTTCAGGGCGGAGATTTATATTATATACTAAGAGAAAAAAATTCTTCACATTTTTCTTCATATCTGAATCTGCCTGAGGTAAAAATCGGGTCTTCTTCACCGGAAAGATTTCTGCATATAAAAAATAATTATATTGAGACAAGACCTATAAAAGGTACAATCACAAGAGGAAAAAATGAAGAAGAAGACAGGATTAATGCAGATAAACTTGCAAACAGCTTAAAAGACAGAGCAGAATTAAATATGATAGTTGATCTTGAAAGAAATGATCTGGGAAAATTCTGCAGTTACGGAAGCATTGAGGTTAAAGAACATGCAAAAATAGAAAAATACGCCAGAGTAATTCATTCAGTATCAACTGTAACCGGACGGATTAAAAAAGGTATAAGTTTTTCAGATATAATAAAAGCTGCTTTTCCCGGAGGATCTATCACGGGAACTCCGAAGATAAGAGCCATGCAGATAATCGATGAATTAGAACCCGTAACAAGGGGTATATACACCGGTTCACTTGGATATATCGGCGTTGATGGTACCGTTGATTTAAACATTGCAATCAGAACTTTTATAAACAGCGGAGATATTTTTTATTACAGTGCAGGAGGGGGAATTGTAGAAGATTCTGATCCTGAGGATGAATTTGATGAAACCCTGGTTAAAGGCAAAGCTCTTGAAGAAGCACTTAAATTTTTCGAAATAAAAAATTTAAAAGAACAAATTCAAAAGTACTGATATAAGATCTTTATTTTACTTAACAATAATAAATATGGAAGAATATATTTTTTTTAATAATAAAACACTGCCAAAAGGCAAGGCAAAAATTTTGATACAAAGCCCCGGATTTTTATTTGGTGACGGAGTATTTGAAACCATTAAATCATATTCCGGCTATATCTGCAGAATTGATTTGCATCTTGAAAGATTACTTAATTCATTAAGGACATTAAAATACGTTCCGGAACAGCCTGAATCATTTAAGTCACTCATAAGAGAATCGATAAGAAATTTACTTAAGATCAATAACTTATCTGACCGCGAAGCGAATATAAAAATAATTGTAAGCAGGGGGACATATGGTAAAAAACTTGATATTGCAAGTGCCGGAAATTCCGACCTGACAATAAGTGCTTCTCCTATTGGTAATAAAGATATGGAATACTACGGGAAAGGCGTAAATGTAATATCATCGGCTATAAAAAGAACGTCTGATGAAAATTTTATTTATAAACACAAGTTAATAAATTATTTTGAAAATGTTTATGCAAAGAACGAAGCAGCTTCCTTAAATGCGCAGGAGGCTGTCTTTTTAACTTATAATGATTTTATTCTAGAAGGTGCAACATCAAATATCTTTTTCGTTTTTAATGATATCGTTGTAACTCCGCCATTGACTCAAAATATTCTTCCCGGAATAACAAGAAGAGCAGTAATTGATTTATGTAAAGAAAATAATATTAAAATTATTGAAAGAATGATCAGATACGAAGAAATTGCAGATTCTGATGAAATCTTTTTAACAAATTCCATTTTTGAAATCCTGCCCGTAAAAAAAATTGATAATTTTAAAATTAAGGGTGCCCCCGGAAATATAACTAAAAAACTAATGTTTTTCTATAAAGAAACATTAGTTTAAAATAATTAAGTTTTAGCTGCCCGAATTTTAACGGCTGTTTATATGTCAAAAAAATTGAAAGTATAAAAGCAAGGAAATCTGAAACAGGCAGTGAAATCCATCATGTTTTGTAAGCTCTTCAGACATCTCACCCTCATATAATGATGCGGATACATAGAATATATCCGCATCATTATTAAAATTTATATTAAATTGAATTGATGATCTTATTGGTTTGCAAGCCATGCAAAGAATTGATTTTTTTCAGCAGCATTATACCCTACCGCACTGGCAGACCCAAAGCTTTGCGGCCATGAATTAAACTTCTGGACTGAAAAATCGCCTCCTCCCATAGATGCAAGAACCGGAAGTACCTGCCTTGCCTGATCAATTGAAATATTGGTCCATAGAAAATCAGCCAGTTTGTTTAAAAAGTCAGGAAGATTTCCAACATTAACCATTCCGATTTTCTGCTGGCAAAGATTGATCAAAAGCATTGCTGCCTGAGTTTCGCGTGCATATGCCCCTCCGCCATATAATGATCTTCCGTGTCTTGCCCGGCAAAGCGCAAGCGCCTGATCACCGTTTATATGATGTGTTCCTCTTGTAAGATAGCATCCTGAAAAACTGTCTGCGATATCTTCTTCAACAGTCACATCTATGCCTCCAAAGAAATCAATCAGAGGTTTGAAACCGTCAAAGTCCGTTATTGCATAAAAATCAATCGGGATTCCCGTAAAACTTTCAAAAGTGCCTTCAGCAAGACCATTTCCACCTATTGCGTGAGCACCGTTAATTTTCTGTGTTTTATACCCCGGTATGGGAGCCCAGGTATCCCTGGGGATAGGGACAAATATTGCCTTATGGGTGTCAAGATTTAAATGAACAAAAATATTAATATCTGTTCTGCCGCTAACTCTTCCTCCCGGTCTGTCAAACGCACTATCATCACCCCATACTATAAAATTAACTTTATTACCGCCCGAAAAACCGCTGGCTGTACCCAGACCAGTGTTCGGTCCTGATGAAGATGAAGAAGAACTTGCAGTTGATGAAGAAGCCCCTGGAAATGGTACAATATCATAGCTTCCACATAAACTTATGAACTCCTGCGACTGAAGAAAACCATTTAAAACCGTCTCCCTGCTGACACCGCTGTTAAGTTTACCTACCCATATATTATAACCTGAATCATCTGGAGCCCTGTCAAAAAATGCTTTATAAACTATATTAATAAAAGTACCGTTATCATAATTTTGGTTTTTAAATTCATCACTTAAGATTATTCCCTTTGCAACATCGGAGCCTGTTTTTGTCTTATTTAACAGTTGATTTGTCCATGAATCCAACCCTGCGCTATCCGGAGTTCGTCCCAGGCAACTGACATAAAATCTTGTCACAAATGCCTGGATCTGTGATGTTGAATCCGCTCCCAGATTTGAAGGAAGAAGCAGCACTGCGAGAGCAAGAATTGAAACAGAGACAATAAAGTACTTAAATTTACGATTCATTAAAAGGGCTCCTTTCTTTTATTGTTGGCTTTTGTAATTATATAAAAATTTATTATGTAGTCAAACAATCTCTGAACAAATTATTTAGGCTTTCATCTTTATTCATTCCAAGCCTGGTAAGAGCAAAATCAAATTTTACAGGATCATCCGGTGCGTAAACCTTAAAACAGTTTGTTATACTAACAGCAGATTTTATATCGGCTTGCTTCCTATTTGTAAAATTAAGCCCGCAGCATATTCTATACATATGGACATCCAGAGGTATTATCAGTTTCGATGCCGATATATTTTCCCAACCTCCCGGATCAACGTTATCTTTTCTTACCATCCACCGCAGATAAAGATTAAATCTTTTAAAAGCACTGGAACCTTCCGGAATAGAAATAAGAGAATTAAAACGGTTATCTATTTTTTCACCAAATTTTTTTATAAGCTTTCTTAAAGCAGGAAGTATCGAATCATCATTTTTATTCATGGATAGGTAAAAGCAATTGCCTATGGAACCATATTCATTTATTATTTCTTTGGCTGCATATAATAAACTGGAAATATCTTCCCCGGTTGTAAACCTGTGTTTAAAATTTTTAAAGTCCTGATAAATAACCTTTTTAGAAGATAGGTCAAGATAATTAAATGGTTCACCAATAAAATTTAAAACAATGGAAACACTCTTAAGAATCTGCCGAACTCTTCCATATGCCAGCAATGAAGCAATGAGTCCTGCAATTTCTCTGTCTTTAATATAATCATAATTATAAAGAAATTCTAATGGATCAGGGTGAACAAAACTTCTGTTATTGTATCTTTCATATAATTCCTGCAATTGTTCGCCAAGTCCCATTAGAATCTTAATTTAATCATTAACTTATTAATTGATATGAATTAAAAAAATAAAATTAATTATGCTTTCCATAAGCCATGTATATTGCAAAACTCTCTTATGGTTAATTTACCCTTGGTTTTTATACAGAATAATGCTTCGGGATTATCACCAGGTTTTAAGAATTGCCTGTAAGCTTTTCCATTTTCATCAATTACTTCAATCCATTCAATATAATGTTTTTCTTCCATTGGATGAGGCACACTGCCAACCTTTACTTTCAGGTTATCGCCTTCTTTTTCAAATACCGGAACATGTTTCTCAACTGATGCGTCCACAACATTTTCTCCAACCAGATCCATTGGCTGCCCGCAGCAAACCAACTCACCTTTACCTTCAAATATGACCTCGACCATATTGCCACATACCCCACATTTATAGATTTGAAATAACTTAGTCATTTTTCCCCCTCTTATCTTTTTGCTATTATAAAAGAATAATATTATTTTAAAAGATAATCATTATAAATAAAATATTTATTTTACTTTATTCTATTGCTATTTTGCTTCAATAACTTATAATAAAATACAACTTAAGCATAGTTTAATCTTTTATGTATAAAAATTTTAATTAAGCAGGTATTACGTTACTCGAATAATTTTACAATTTCTATTTAACCATGATTGATTGACTTCGTGATTGTCTAATTGATTAATAATCAGGCTGTTATCAAATATTATTTTGTTTTTATAAAAAGAAGAAAGGATCGTTTTCAGTGAATAAAAGGTTATATGTGGGAAATCTGTCATACAATGTTAACGACAAGGAATTGAATGATTTATTTGCACAAGTAGGCACAGTAGTATATGCAAAAGTCATTACAAGGACAGATGGGAAATCCAAAGGTTTTGGTTTTGTTGAAATGTCGACTGAGGAAGAAGCAAAAACAGCAATTGAAAAGTATGAAGGTTTTATGTTAAACAACAGGGAAATGAAGGTCAATGAAGCCAAAGCCCAAGACCAGCCAAGATCAAATTTTGGGAATACGGGAAGAGGCGGATATGGAAATAACCGAAGAGGCGGGTATTCCGGCTCAGGTTCAGGCTATAGAAGTTCCGGTTCCGGTTCCGGATATAAAGGCTCCGGCTCTGGTTATAAAAGCAGATTTTCCGATGGAAATTCGTCAGGGAAAAGTGATTTGAATTTAAAATTAATTAAGCTTAGAAAAGATTTAAATTCCAAGCTTAATAAAAATAATACTTAATGGATTTTCCATTCATTTCAATTTTTAAGGTAAACACTTTAAATTAAGCTAAAATTTCAATATCCCGGAAAGTAGTCTGTCTTTATATTGTCAGCAGTAATGCCCTTAGAATGTAGCAGATCAGCTATGCTTTTTATCATGCTTGGCGGACCTGAAAGATAGGCATAACAATCCGGGAATATGTCATAAATTTTATTTAATGTTTCTGCGGAAATAAAAACAGGATTTATAAAATAGTAAATATTAAATAAAGAATTACTGACTTTTCTGTTTTCAAGTTCTTCTTTAAAGGGAATATCATCATCCCTATTTGAATAAAGTAAATCTATATTTTTAAGTTTATTGTTGTGATCCAGATCAAGTATTAATGATCTTACTGGAGTAATGCCTATGCCTCCGGCTATTAAAATTATCTTTTTGTCGTGCTTCTCTATGATGAAGTTTCCTTTAGGTAATGTGCTTTCAATAAAAGTTCCCGGAGTTATATTGTAAAATGCTTTTTTAAAACTTGAACCCCCTTGGTTCTCAAATCTTGTTGTAATCATCACATTTTTTTCAAAAGGCGCAGACGAAATGGAAAAAAATCTATTTATTCCCCTGCTGTCAGGATTATCGTGGGGAAAAGTGATCTGAACAAACTGCCCTGCTATCCATTTAAAATCATCAGATGCCTCAAATATAAAAGAATAAACATTTTGTGCATTTTGTATTTTTTTAATAAATTTTAAGGATGCCAAGTTTTTTCCTTTCTGCTGTCTTTTAATTTGTCTTCGTAAAAGATTGAAAAAAATATTTTTAAAAATATTGGCAAATACCGCGTTTTGTATTTTATAATAAACACTTAATTAAATTAATACCAGTTTATAAAAAACTTTTTTGAGAGGAAAAAAATGCCTTATGTTAACATTTACCTTATTGAAGGAAGAACAGTGGAGCAAAAAAGAGAAATGGCTGACAAAATAACGGATGTTGTTTCCGAAGTTGGAAAAGTGCCGAGGGAATCAGTCCACATCTTGTTTATTGACTTACCTAAAACCAATATATCTAAGGGCGGAGTTTTAACATCAGATAAAAAATAAATTCAATTCTTATTCTGTCGCAGCCTAATTAAAACAAATTTCTGATTAAGGGATATGCGTTGCCGATATGACAATCCTGTTTCTGAAGAAATCAGTATTTATTTTTTTTAGAAATCCTGATTTTCCCGTATAAACAATTAAGTAATCTACTTATCAATCAGCTCACAATAAAAAAGCCCCAATAAATGGGGCTTTTCTTAATCATTTAAGATTTATTTTGCAACTTTTACATTTGTTGCTTGAGATTTACCACCATTACCAGTGGTTATGTCAAACTCAACAGCTTGGCCTTCTTTTAAGGATTTGTATCCTTCTGTTTGTATTGCAGAATAGTGAACAAAAATATCTTGTCCCCCTTCTTCTTCAATGAAGCCATAACCCTTTGTTGCGTTAAACCACTTTACTTTACCTCTAGACAATTCTTACCTCCAAAAAATTTCCTACAACGGACAGTACATTAATAAAACAATTTTTAATCATATCAGTTAAGTACATAAAGTCAAGCAAAATTAGTAATAAATACCTCAGAATTAGATTTAAGTTAATATTTACTTCAAATTTCCGGACTTATCAATTCACAGGTTTCCAATTTAATTCCTTAAACATTATTCTTGATTTTTCTATACTGGCATGATAAGCGCTTATCAGAAGACCCGGATAAAGATTTTTTAATTACTAAATTATATCTGTAAATTTAACTTTGTCTGCTTTAATTAAGAATTGTAACAGTGCCCTTCGTACCGTTCACTATCACCCTGTCACCTGTGCGTATCAATTGAGTGGCATCTGCCACATTAGTCACCAAGGGTAATGAATATTCTCTGGCTACCACAACGCCATGTGACAATACCGAACCGATTTCAGTAACAAGTGCACCTATCAGACAATAATATGGCGACCATCCTATGTCTGTAAAAGCTGCAACCATAATTTCACCTTTTTCAAGTTTGCCGGCATCTTATATAGACTTCACTACTCTTGCTTTGCCCTCAGCAAAACCCCTACTGCAGGGAGAACCATTTAAAATAGTCCCGCTTTCCAGCTTTTGTATGTTCACTTCTGCAGGTTCAGGTTTTCCAGTATAAACTTCATGGAATTTAAGCATCTGCTGCTCGGGAAGAAGTCTTCTTCTTGCAAGTGCTTTCTTGATCAATGTATGATTTCCTTTATGAATCACCTGGCTGATTTCCTTATGCTGTAAAAAGTAAATCAGATCCTCATCCGGAAGAATACCCAGCTGTACTAATTGTGTTGCAAGATTGGCATATGCTATTTTGAATTGATCCAGTACTTTAATGCACATGGATTTGGAAAATTCACGGTTCCTTACACTGGCACGAGCCTGCCTTACCATATACTTCAATAAAACTTTTTTAAATCCTTTATACTTATTAAGCAAATCCGCAGTGTTGTGGCCTGAATTATTGCATTTTTGCAGTTCTTCCCCTCCGGAAACAAGTACCGGTCTCAGATAATCCATAAGGTTTATTTCGTCACGGCTCCAGCCTTTGCTTCGTATTTCAGCTTCACGGATTGCTCTGTGTCCGTGTCTTGAAATAAAAGAATCATATGATTTTCTGATATCTCCATCGTTCATTTTTATATAATTAAGAATTTCATTTCCTTGCAATTTTACTATCGAAGGATTTTCAGCAAGAATTAAACGGGCAAGTTTTCGTAAAGAATGAAGAATGTCAACACTCTCTATATCATTAATATTCTCTAGAGCAGACGCGATAATAGAACGGATTTCTTTATTATCAGTTAAATTTGCATTTAATATCATATATAATGCACTGGTCATAGAACCTGAATGCCCGGATGTGATGTAATGCAGCCAGAATGCATGATTTAATATATCTAAATTTTTGTCTATTTCAGCATATAATTTTTCCGGATCATTCTCCTGTTTTAATGTAAAATTTTCTGCCAGTTTTTTAATTTCTTTGTACGCCCTATCTTTTGAAAAAAGAAATTTAAAATATTTTCTGCCATTATTTATTCTTATTAAAATATTTACCTTTTTCTTTCCGGATTTTTTAATACCTTCAAGGACTCTTCCGCAAATGCTGAGATCTATGGCATCTCTGCTTGCGCCAAGAACACAGTCAGCCATTTTATATATCGAAGTAAGATTTATAAAAAGATGATTGCAGACACTCAGTATGCAACTTGTAGGAGGAATATCATCCAAATTTTTATATACACCTACGCTAACGAACATTTTTCTCATGCCGTAATCTATAGCATATACGCTGGTGGATAGACTAAGCGGCGTTACCGCACCCGGCAGCATCTCGCTTACATTGCAATTGGTTATAACATGATCATGTATATCAAGACTGACATCCAACTCGTCTATACCAGGTTCATTCAAAGTTGTAATAGGTCTGGCTTGCAGCCAGAATAGCTGTCCTTCTTTATCAATCGCCCACTCTGTATCAAGAGGCATATCCAGATACCGGCCTATGGTTCCGGCTTGTTTACTAATTTTTTCTAATTCTACCTCACTAAGTAGTCCGTCTCTTGCATCAGCACTATATCCAGCCTTATCAGGGGCAACTTCAGAATATGACCCTTCAGCGGGAATTAAATACCGTCTGCCTGCAATACTGCCTGATACCAATTGCTCCCCCAGCCCCGGTACAGCTTCAATTAACATATTTTTGCTTCCTGTCATTGGGTCATAAGTGAAACAAACACCTGCTTTCTCAGCGTGTATCATCTGCTGAATAATAACAGACATTTTGGAACTGTCAGCTTTCCTGAAATAACTGGCATAGCTGGCTGCTGTTTCATTATTCAATGAATTAAGGCAGCCAATAACTGCAGTTTTTAATTGATCCCTGCCCGCAATATTTAAAAAAGAGGAATATTGGCCTGCATTAGAGAAATCTATACCATCCTCCCCTGTAGCTGAAGATCGCACAGCAACTAAATCGAGCCCGCTTTCAATATAAAAATCTGCTACTCTTTCAATATCGTCTTCATTTTCAATATCAGTTACAACAAACCCACGGGCTATATTCAGACCTGCCGTACACAAAGCATGCAGTCCTCTTGCTTTACCACCAACCGATGGATATTTTGATACCGGTATATTGGAAAGATCATGAATTTCCATATTATTTTACCCCCTTTGTTCTTCTTGTCCATCGAGAGGAATCGCCATTAAAACCAAATTCCATGATACCTCTGCCTCTTAAACCATCAATATTAAAACTGCCTATGCCTTCAAAGAGGATATAGGCACCGTTATTAAACGGGAATATATACTCCAACTCCTTTTCGCAGAAAACATTAAAAGATCTATCATCATCAAACTTAACCGTATATTGAAATTTACGGGGTACACAACCTCTGCATTCAATGTCATCCATTGATGTTGCCCTATGCACACATACTGTCTTACCATCAGTAACAAGATATCCTGTGATAATCCGGGTTTCCTGTAATAATAAAAAAGATAACATAATCGTATAAAGCAATTATTATATAAAAAAATACTGCGAAATGCCACATCTTTACACCATTATGACCATTGGTAATCAGGATAAATTTTTGCTATTATAAGTCATAACAACCGGAAAAAGTAAGCTGTAACCGATATGAATTTTATATATTTGGAGAGGAATAATGAAAAATATTGCCATCGTATGTGATGTAATGAAAAGTGATTTCATGGAGATCGCAGAAAAGAAAAGTCTGGATAACATGGATTTTATATTTATGGAACAGCAGCTGCATAATACACCGGACTTAATGAGGAAAAAACTGCAGGAAGAGTTAGATAAAATTGATTCCGGCGGAGGATATGGAAAAATAATTTTGGGTTACGGGCTCTGCAGCAACGGTGTAAAGGATCTTGTTTCCAAAAACCATGAGATAGTCATTCCTAAAGTAGATGATTGCATAAGCTTGTTTCTTGGTTCAAAAGAAAGATACATTGAGGAGTTCCGGAAAGACCCAGCCACATATTACCTTTGCAAAGGATGGATAGA
>JAJFVM010000128.1 GCA_021371805.1 bacterium | reverse complement strand
TATTACTGGACCAGGCGGAAATAAAGGATATCCATAATATATTTATTTATAATGTTGAAGATAAAATTGATATTTCCGTTCATGTAGAATTAAATAAATCCCTGAATCTTGCTGAGTCGGAAAAACTGACCGCCCTTACAGAAAACCTGATATTGAAAAAAATCAATAATGCAAGAAATATTTATATCCATATTGAAGATGCAAAAGATAATGAAAACTGGAACGATATAACCGGCAGGTCAGAAAAGATGATAAGCAGCATAAAAGAAGAAATAGCTCCATATATATTACCTGAGTCGTGCCATAATTTTACTGTTCTTGAACGCGACGGCAATTACAATATCGCATTCCACTGCAGGCTGGATAAAAAAATGGAAGTGAAATCAGCTCATTCTATAATAACTTCAATTGAAAACAAAATAAAACATACTTCGGGCAGAATAAACGAAGTGCTTGTGCATGTAGAGCCCGGGTAAACCTGCATCTCTGCAATTCCAATTATTTTTTTGAACTCAAATCCAACTTTTTTATGTTACCTAAAATTTAAAAGTGAACACTTTAAATTTTAAAAGTGAACCATTTTTAAATCACTGTTCTTTAATTTTTGAA
Organism: bacterium; assembly: GCA_021371805.1. Taxonomy (GTDB): domain Bacteria; phylum Actinomycetota; class Humimicrobiia; order Humimicrobiales; family Humimicrobiaceae; genus JAMDDL01. The sequence continues at coordinate 2,564 of JAJFVM010000128.1, read as the reverse complement.
TATCTATTAACTCATCCCTGACCCAGAACCTGACCTCTGATATCTGAGAATTTAATGGATATATACGAATATTTACAGTTTCTCTTGGTTTAGAGTTTAACTTGATTTCCGTATTACTTATGGATATCTTCCTGTAAGCATCAATGATTCTTTTTAGCCTGAGTGCAAAGATATCCTTGGTAGATTTATACGGGTAAACAAGGTTAAACTGCCTAAAAAGTGAAACATTACCTTTTATTGCTCTTTGAAATCTAAAATAAGGAACTTCACCGGTAGTAGAATGGATTCTTTTGTAGTTATAGGCATTTATCTCGGCACCAAGAACCTTCTGCGCATCAGAAATCTGGCTTATTCCTTCTCTTGCGCATGTTCTAACAAGTCTATCCTGAATCCACTCATATGGACGCTCAATTTTACCCTTGGCTTGTGGTGAGAGGGCATATGTAATATCTACGCCCAGCTCAGATAGTACCTGTCTCCACTGAGGATCAACCTCATCTGTTAGGCTGTAGTGTTTTCGCCAGAAGCTGTCTCTTCCTTGAACAAACCTGAATATGGAGTGGCTGTCCACATAATAGCTAGCTGGAAGCCCATATTTGAGTATGACAGACTCCAGAGCCTGTATGTGAGCCCAGGAGGTTTCCTTTTCTACAAGTTTCGCATAAAGGATATAGCGGCTAAAATCATCAAGTGAGGTAATGAGATACCATTTACTTTCTGCATAAGGACTCCACTTATGGTGGGAACTGTCATGCTGGATAAGTTCGCCTGCATAATTAGTTAAAACTTCTCTGTCGTGAGCTTTTGACTCTTTTTTCTTTATATAAAAGCCAGCAGCTTTTGCTCTTGAGATAATACTGGGAAGAGACACATTCTGTCCATAAACCTCAGAGAGTCTGTCCTTTATATAACTGTAGTTATAAGAACGGAGAGGTATTTGAGGATCAGTTATTAATTTTTTCTCTGCAGTAAGCTCAGTCATGATGTTTTCTTCTACCTCAAATGATATTTTATTGGTTGCATTTTTTCGTATATATTCAATTGAGAAATTTGGTTCATCTCTATATTTTTTAATAATTGCAAAAAATCTGGTTTTGCCGATTCCCAATACTTTTTGGATATGTTCTCTTTTTATTTTGCCTTCTAAATACCGGCCAATAAGTTCCTTAACCTGAATATCAGAAAACTTTTTGTGAAGCTGCTTTGCCATAATCCAGGATCCTTTCTTTTTGGATCTAAATTATATCTCAAGCAGGTGTTCACTTTTAAATTTTAAATTTAATAAAAACAGTTCACTTTTAACTTTTAGATGACACAGAAATAATCCTCATTTGAAAAATAGGTAAATATATAATATATTTAAGAACTTATGCATTTGTAATTTAGGACAAAAAATTAGTTTTTAAAAAATGAGTGCAATAGAATTAAAAAATCTTACAAAAAAATATGGAAGCCTTACTGCCGTTAACGACCTGAATCTCGAGATTGAAAATGGAGAAATTTTTGGTTTTTTGGGACCTAACGGCGCAGGGAAAACCACCACAATAAAACTGATGACCGGACTATTAAAACCAAGTTCCGGTACAGTTAAAATACTGGATTATGACATACAGGTTAATCCAATCGAAGCTAAAAGCAACATAGGGCTGATACCTGATGAACCCAATATTTATGAAAAATTAACGGGCAGAGAATTCCTCAGATTTATGGGTAGTATTTTTAAAGTTGAAATTGATGTAATAATAAAAAAAACAGCAGAGTTATTAAAGATCTTCGATCTGCAGAGTAAAGCTGATGAACTTATCCAGACATATTCCCATGGCATGAAACAGAAAATTGCCATAGCGGGCGCTCTCATCCATTCTCCGAAGATAATCGTATTCGATGAGCCAACCATAGGCCTGGATCCCAAAAGTGCCAGGACAATTAAAGATATCCTGAAATTCAGGGCTGAAGCCGGAGACTGCATTTTTATGTCAACCCATATACTGGAAATCGCAGAGAGGATGTGCGATAGAATAGGCATCATAAATAATGGAAATCTAATCGCTGTAGGCAATATGGATGAACTGAGGCACATGTCAAAAAAAAGCGGCAAATATGATCTTGAGGAAATATTCCTTGAACTTACAAATGCTGAGGAAAATTCTGAACTTATAAAATCACTGTCATAATTAATGTATCGATATATAAGAAATATGTAAGTTTAAGACAGGCTTTACAGGCAATGAATAATCACAATAAATAAATATGTTAATCTTATTACTAAAATATAAATTAAAGACATTTTATTTAAGCTTCACAAGAGGTCAGAGAAAAGATAAAAGAAATGCATATATCAGTCTTGCCGTCGGGATAATAATCTTTTTTTTCATACTTTATTTTTCCAATAATCTTATCAAGTATCTTTATGGAAACATTGATTCCGGAATAGTTGACCTTATCTTATCCAAATCCCTCTCTGCAATATTTGCTTTCACCTTTATATTCATAATGTTCACCGGCATTGCCACTTCTCTTTCAACGCTGTTCCTGTCAAAAGACCTGGATTTGCTTATGAGCCT
>JAJFVM010000119.1 GCA_021371805.1 bacterium | reverse complement strand
ATATTTCCTAAAAATGTTTGCCTTGTATATCTGACTTGCCCGGTCCCGTTGCAGACTTTGCATTTTTCCACTCCATGCGGGTCTTCACTGCCGGTTCCATTACAAATATCACATAAGTCATTACAATAATATTCGATTGTTTTTTCAATCCCGAAAGCTGCTTCTTTTAAAGTTATTTCCAGCTTTGTTTCTATATTGCTACCACTGTTTTGTCTGCGGGAAGAAGTTCTTGAAGAACTGCTGCCTCCAAAAAACATGTTAAATATATCCCCGAATCCGAACTCACTGAAAACACTTTCACTGTCGAAATTATCAAAAAGGTTGTTGCTAAAACCAAATGTATCGTATTGTTTTCTCTTTTCTTCATTACTTAAAACAGCATATGCCTCAGAAATTTCCTTGAATTTTTCCGATGCGCCATCATCCCCGTTATTTACATCAGGATGGTACTGTCTTGCAAGTTTTCTATATGTTTTCTTTATTTCTTCTAAAGAAGCATCCCTGGATACTCCGAGTACTTCATAATAATCTTTTTTATTTGAAGCCAAAAAACCACCTCTAAAAATATAAAAAATAATTTTAAAAAATTTTAAGTGCCAAAAATTAAAAAAATAAATTTAAAACAAATAAATAATTTTAGTTAAATTTGAAGAAAAATTCAAATAGTTTAAATAAAATATTTAAAATAACAATATTGACGGTTTTTATGCAATTTAAAACCATCATGACATATTTAGTTTTTAATCAGTATTATCAGCATTCATAATAAGAATTAATTTAAGTTCTATAATTTAATATATTGGACAAACTGTCGCTAAAGCTGCTTAATATGCTTATAACTTTCAGGTAATTCATCCTTTTTGGTCCTAAGACACCGATGGAACCTTGGGAACTTCCCTTAATTTTATATTTTGATGCAATAAGGCTGAGATCGTCAGTTTCGTCACCGTAAATTTCGCTTCCTATTTTTACATTAATCCCATCTTTACCGGAATAATTAAGCATGATATTCATCAGAAGATATTCATTTTCAAGTATTTCAACTATCTTTTTCACCTTGCTGAAATCCACAAATTCAGGATCTTTTAATATACTGAAAGTTCCCCTTATAAATATTCTATTGTAAGAATTTAAATTTTCCTCACATCCCCTGATTAAATCAACAATCTTATTTATCAAAAATACAAGATATTTGTCGTTTTCATTAATTTTAACAGTATTTTTCAAGCTTATCTCATGTATAAGCTTATTCCTTGCCTGAGAGTTTAAAATATTTGTTACTCTCTGCAGGTCAAGATCATTATAGTCTCCCTCAATACTGAATTTCTCCTTATAAACTCTACCGGAGTCTGTTATTAGAACAAAAAGATACTCGCTGCCTTCAAATTTCAAAATCTCTATATGCCTGAATTTGCTCTGATTGATTTCAGGAGCAACAATCATTGACAAATAATTGGTAAATTTGGAAAGGGTTTCTGTTGAAAGCCGAAGAATTGTATCCAGGTCCATTTCCCTGCTTACCGGCAGATTTAAAGGCATTATTTGATTTTGTTCGTTAATTTTTGATTTTTCTTCGCCAAATATTACATTATCTATATAATATCTATAACCGGAATCAGTTGGAATTCTTCCGGCAGAAGTGTGGGGATGAGACAAATAGCCCATTTCTTCAAGGTCAGCCATTTCATTTCTAATGGTTGCCGAGCTGATCTCGTTTTTTAAATTTTCCACTAAAACCTGAGATGAAACAGGTTCTGCTTTTTCTATGAAGTTAAGTATAACCTGTTTTAATATCTCTTTTTTTCTCGAAGTAAATTTCATATTGCAATTCACCTAACTAATATATTATACTACAAAATATTTATTTTAATCTTTAATTACTTTTTTAAATCTGCCAATCTGAAATTGGTTAACTATAACCTGAAATCAAGTGCATTACAACACCTTAAGTAAATATCACATAAGAATTTTAACTACAAGTTTTTGTTTATTTTAAATTTTTATATGATATTCTGATACTAAATTCCATTAAACTCGTCTAACTTTGGTTATAGACTGATTTATTAAAAACTATTCAGCAGGTAATAATTTTATAATTTAAAACATATTCAATTTAACAATTTATCAGCAACGAACAAATTAAAATATGATATTATTAGCTCTAATTAAAAAATAGTAAAGGGATAAAAACATGAAAGTTAAATTAATAAGGCACACTCCTGAACCGGAGAAGCTTGTAGCAATAGCAGCAAGATTATGTTATTCACCCGTCGGTGTTGAGGATCTTGATGAACAACTTAGCCTGGAAGCTGCCCATAAACTGGTAAAATTTGTAATTAAAAGCGGACATTTAAGCACAACCGAACATATTTATTTTACTTTTGGAATCGAAGGAATATCAAGAGTGTTAAGCCATCAGCTTGTAAGGCACAGGCTTGCATCTTTTAACCAGCAATCACAACGGTATGTAAAATTCAAAGAAAACTATGAATATATAGTTCCCGATTCAATTAAACAAAACAAGAAGATTAATGAAAAATACAACAGTTTCATTTCCGATATTCACAAATTTTATGAAGAAATGTTAAACAACGGAATAGAAGCTGAGGATGCAAGATACATACTCCCGAATTCAAGTGAAACAAAAATGATTGTTACGATGAATGCAAGGGAACTGCTGCATTTCTTTACTGTCAGATGCTGCAACAGAGCTCAAACTGAAATAAGAGACCTGGCAACATTAATGTTAAAAAACGTGAAGAAAGCAGCACCTGTTGTTTTCGAAAATGCCGGACCTAACTGCCTCAGAATACCCTGCCCGGAAGGAAAATATTCATGCGGTAATCCGCCCCAGGCAAGTGATTTTGATGCATAGATGCATAATATAAAAATATGCGATCTTCAGTCAGCGGCATGATTTGGAAATAAAATTATCTCTTTTATTAAATCTTAATATACAACAGCAGGTTGATCATTACGGCGCAATTCCAAACGGTTTTGTTAAAATGCTCTATGATAATGCTTTAGGCA
>JAJFVM010000108.1 GCA_021371805.1 bacterium | reverse complement strand
GGCAGATTTTCATCGATTTTAAATTTCAACTTTATGCTCCTATACCAATAGGGATGATTCGTTCTTTAGCTAATTCTGCTGCATAAGCAATAGCAGCTTTAATGAAAAATGGAACATGGATAAGATTTCAAAAATAATATTTGTCTTAATTTGACAAAAATTTGCGACATCTTACAATAAATTAATATATAAATTTACTTTATAAGGTGAATATGAACGAAAAAGAAAAGAAATATCGGTGCAGTTTTTGCGGATATATATATGATCCTGAAAAAGGCGATCCAGGTTCTGGTATAAAACCAGGGACAGCTTTTGTGGATTTACCAGACAATTGGGTGTGCCCGGTTTGCGGGTCTTCAAAAGATAAATTTAAACCATTAGATTAAGTGAAAAAGGAGGTAATAGATGTGGATAAATTTGAACCAAGAAAATGGGATTACGAAGCAGATGTAGTAGTTGTAGGAACAGGTGCTGCCGGGTCTTCAGCGGCGTTGTTCTCATATGAAAAAGGTGCAAAGGTGATTATGGTTGAAAAGAGAGGAAGGTATGGAGGGACAACGGAAAAATCAGGAGGTGTATTCTGGATTCCTAATAATTCCTTCCTGCGAGAAGGTGGAGTTATAGATAAAAAAGAAGAAGCCTTACAATATATGGCTCGTCTTGCTTATCCCACTTTATATGATCCTGGTAATCCTCACTTTGGACTTAATGACCATCAGTACGAGCTGATTGAAGCTTACTATGAGAATGCTTCTCCTACCATTGAAGAACTCAGAGCAATGGGCGCTTTGGAACCAACACCCTGGATTTCCTGGGATGGGCAGGCCTTCCCGGATTACTATGCTCAGCTGTCAGAAGATAAGGTTCCCAGAGGGAGAGGTCTTGTTCCTAAGGATCCTATAACTGGTGAAGGTGTAACGAGAGGATTTGAAGTTATAAGGCAATTAAAAGCTGCAGTCGACAAAAGAGGAATTCCTGTTCTTCTAAACCATCGAGCAAAAAAGCTGATTCTTAATAGTAAAGGAGAAGTTATTGGATTAGAAGTAGCTGCAGAGGGGAATAAAATTATTTCTTTGAGAGCCATAAAGGCAGTAATCTTTGGAAGTGGTGGATTCACACATAGCCCGGAGAAGAGGCTGAACTTCTTGCGCGGTCCTGTCTTTGGAGGATGTGCAGTATCAACCAATGAAGGTGATTTTATCGACATTGCATCATATGTTGGAGCTAAACTTAACAATACAGCCAATGCCTGGTGGGCACCAGTTGTATTGGAAGAAGTATTAGAACATCCAAGTCCGCCTACTGATATTTTCCTTGTATCTGGAGATAGCATGATATACGTCAACAAATATGGGAAACGAGTCGTGGATGAAAAGGCAGTATACCATGAAAAAACTCAGGTCTTTTTTTATTGGGATCCTATCCGAGGAGAATATACAAACTTGATGGTTTTCATGATTTACGATCAACGTACTGCAGATATCTGGGGTCAATATCCTCCAGTAGCAGCCTATCCGTTCCCGACGGCTGGCTCTTCCTCACCATATGTGATCTCAGGTCAAACTCTGGATGAACTTGCATCTGCCATTAAAGACAGGCTATTGAAAATAGCGTCAAAAACTGGAAATTTCCATCTTGATCCAGGTTTTACTGAAAATCTTAAAGAAACTATTCATAAGTTTAATCAATATGCAGAGACAGGCATAGACACAGAATTTCATAGAGGTGAGCAACCTATAGATCTTGCATATAATGGACCAGCTGCCCCACAGCATGATAAACCCAACATTACCATGTATCCTATCTCTTCAAAAGGACCTTACTATGCAATTATCATTGCTGGAGGAACACTTGATACCAAAGGGGGACCTAAGATTAACAATAAAGCTCAGGTATTAAATCAGGAAGATATACCAATTACCGGACTCTATGGAGCAGGGAACTGCATTGCATCTCCTGCTGGACAGGCTTACTGGGCTGGAGGTGGCACTATTGGTCCGGCACTTACTTTTGGTCATATTGCAGCAGTAAATGCTGTAAAAGAAAACTTGAAAGAAGAAGTCTGAAGTATGAAGATGTGAGGAATTGCACCGAAAGACTAATTAAAAAGATTTATGAAGTGGATCCCCTGATATGTCCTGTATGTGGAGGAAATATGAGGATAATTGCCATTACTTGAAGATTATAACGTGGTTAAGAAGATTCTTGACTATCTTGGCATAGTTGAGTTTAGAAGAGACAGGCCACCACCCAAAAGACTTGCTGTTGCAGATTCTTTTGATGAATATGCTTGTGATGATTATGTAGATAGTGATTACAAAGATTTTTAGAGAAGATATTAAATTCTAATATTGAAGCTTTGCCTAAAACCGACTGATATAATCATAAATTTCACATAAATTGTATTACTATAAGTAATTCTGCTTAATTTTTATCTAAAATACCAGATTCTTTGTTTAAAATTCATACTTCTTGGCAAATTCATTATTAGTTTAGGTTAATACCCTGGCAGATATCTTATTTATTCCTGGGGGATCAAAAAGCGAATTCTTATGATTTTTTGGAGGTCCAAATTCACTGTCTGCCTTATTCCAATCAATTATTGCTATCCTCCCTCCGGGTTTCAGTATCCTTGTCATTTCTTTTAAAAATAAATCCAGGTTTTTTGCCTCATGCACAACATTACAGCTAAATGCAAGATGATAATTTTATAAAACTCTCCGTTGAAACCTTCTTTAATTTCATTATATGCATCAAACTCTTTTAATAGTGCTGAAATTTTTATAATGTTTTCACATTTCGAATTAACTTTTAAAGTTACAAATTGGTAATCCCGCAATTCTGCTTCAATATCAGCAGTAAATCCGCAAACCCCTGGCTCTACTTTTGTTTTTACCATTATATTCCTTGTACATCTAATACATGTACACTAACAAGATATTTTTAGATAATTTTTTAGATAGACTGAACCAGATTTACAAGAAAGCAGGGGTCTATTTTTACAATATTAAATATATGCTGATTATATAATATAGTAATGTAATTTATAAATTACCAAACTCTCTATCGCTCCCATCTCCCTCACATATTAATTATTTTCTATTGATATTATTTAGTTATATTCTTTATACTTTTATATATAAAAAATATATACTCCTACTTTACAATCTCCTAAAAGTCTGTTATAAACATAATATGTTCTAATATACTTAACAATATAATTAAGTTACAATGAATAAACAATTAGCAGACAATTTACAGAAAAGCCTAAATATTTCCCAGGAACAAATAGTTCGTGAGGAATATGAAATAATCATACTGAAACAGCTTTTTGAAAGTGAGCTGGGAAGCCTGTTCGTTTTTAAAGGTGGAACAGCTTTAAGGCTGGCATATGGTTCACCACGATTTTCAGAAGATCTGGATTTTTCAGTTCTTGATGAATTTTCCAAAGGAAAATTAGACAGATTGCTTAGAGGAATAGCCAGCCAAAATGATGCCCTGGAGATTATGGATTTAACCCAGAAGTATTACACCTATTTTGGTCTTTTCCGGGTTAAAGAGGATTTTATGAATCAGGCATTTTCAATTAAATTTGAAGCTTCCATACGTCCGGTAAGCTTAAATAAAGATGCTGACTATAAGTTATTGGCACTAAATAGCCGGGTAACCAATTTAACAGTCTTGGCCCAGGTGGAAAGCCTTGAGCAAATCAGAAAAGAAAAAAAGACAATTAACCCTTTAAGAGTGAGGGATATTTTTGATTTGTGGTTTATTGGCCAGAAACTGGGAGAACCCGTATCCATGGATTTCAGCCAATACAAAACCGAGGAAATAAGAAGAGAATTATTTAAATTCCTGCCTGAAAAAGACAAAAGGCTGGTAGAACAATGGCTGTTAAAGAAATGAATGACATTAAACTTATCCAGACCCTGAAAAATTTTAATAAATCTTATTTCACAATATTTGACCTGGAAAAGATACTAAAGGTAAAAAAAGACAGCTTATATGTAACTCTTAACAGGTTAGTTAAAAGCGGGGTGCTTATAAGGCTAAAAAGAGGAGTATATCAGCCTGAATTTAAAGAACCTGAACTGGAAAAGACTGCCGGGGAGCTTTATTATCCTTCCTACCTTTCATTTGAATCAGCCCTGTCAAGGTATGGTATCTTAAGTCAAATTCCATATTCTCTGGTATTTGCAACTACAAAAAAATCAAAAAAAATTTATTTAATGGACAGGGAAATAGAATACAGGCAGATTAAGAAGGATTATTTTTTTGGATATGAATTAAATAATGGAATTTATATTGCAGAGCCTGAGAAAGCGCTGCTTGATCAGATTTATATGATAAGCAGGGGGAAAGTATCAAACGACTTAAGTGAATTGTCATTAGTAAACTTAAAAAAGAATAAATTCATTCAATACAGCAAAAAATTCCCTAAATCTGTTCAAAAGAAAGCAAAAGAACTGACTTCAATGTTTGGTAAATATGTTGCCACTTCAGATAAGAGAGAATTATTTTAAAAAAGAATATCCTAACCGGAATCTAATATATCCTGCTGAAGCAAAAGCAGGTTCTGAGGAAAAATTTTTTGTGTTTGGACAAGTCAGGGACAAAATTAAAAAAAGATTTTAAAGTTTATAGCAGCAAAAAGCTACAGCAGATATTTTTTAATCAACCCAATTAAGTGTACGTGATACTGCGTCTTTCCACTTTTCGTACAATTTTTCAGTTAAGGACTTGTCCTTTATAGGAGAAAATAATTTGTCAGCTGACCATGACTTTACAATCTCTTCTTTATCCTGCCAGAGTCCTATTTTTAATCCTGTCAGCATTGCGCATCCCAAAGCGGTTGTCTCGGTAATTTTAGGTCTTGAAACATCTACGCGGAGGATATCAGACTGGAACTGAAGCAGAATATCGCTTACGCTGGCCCCGCCATCCACCCGCAGAATTTTTAATTTATAAGATGTAGTTTGCTCCATTGCGTCAAGAACATCTTTTACCTGAAATGCAATTGCCTGCAGGGTTGCCATTGCAATATGTTCTTTTGTTACTCCCCTGGTAAGGCCAAGTATTGCCCCTCTTGCTGAGCTGTCCCAATAAGGTGCGCCGATACCAACGAATGCAGGAACAAAATAAACTCCATTGGAATCCATCACTTTTTCGGCAAACTCATCACATTCTCTTGCAGTTTTTATAATTTGCAGCCCGTCTCTCAACCATTGAATGGCAGCACCTCCAATAAATATACTTCCTTCCATTGCATATTCAATTTTATTATCAAGACCCCATGCAATAGTATAAATCATATCATTTCCTTTAAATCTCTGGATTTTTGGACCGCTGTTCATCAGGATAAAACAACCGGTCCCATATGTACATTTTGCCATACCGGTTTCAAAACAGGCCTGACCGAACAACGCTGCCTGCTGGTCTCCGATGGCTGAGGTAATAGGTATCTCTCTTCCAAGTATTTTTTTATCCATAAAACCAAATATATCACTGGAGAATTTGACTTTGGGAAGCGCGATTTTAGGAATATCAAACAAAGATAAAAGCTCATCATCCCATTCCAGCGTATTTATTTAATCTCATAATTATTATCAGCTGTTTAAGGTATCAAAACCGAATTTGTACTGACTAAGCCCATATTCATCCCTGGTTGTCCTTATTATCTTCTGCATAACATCATTTAAAGGAACACCCTTACCATTATGGACACATCTTTTATCTTAAAATGTTTTTTCATAAGTGATAGTGTACTGTTGCTGCCGGATTCGACTCCAAGATAAATTCTTACACACCCGGCTTTTCGCATCAATTCTGCAGATTCATAACTCATGCCGTCAACCCTTGATAAACAGCTCCAGGTCATATTGATTTTCTTTTCTATCATCTCAAGGCAAAAATCATTTAAGAAGATGAAAGTAAATAAATCAAAAGTCAGAAGAGATATTTTCCCTTTGCCGCATATATCTGCTGTTATAAACAAACAGAATTATTTTAAGGAAAT
>JAJFVM010000105.1 GCA_021371805.1 bacterium | reverse complement strand
ATATATGTTAATGAGATTAATATAAGGGGAGATTTATAATTTAGGAAACGGGAAATTAAAACCTTTTTTATTGAATCCGCCTGAAAACTGCTTTAAAAGATGTCTTGTGTTTTCAAACTGCTTTAACAATCTGTTTACATCACTAACTGTAGTTCCGCTACCCTCAGATATTCTTCTCTTTCTGCTCCCGTTGATTAATTCAGGATTTCTTCTTTCTTCCACAGTCATGGAATTAATTATTGCTTCTATTCTGTCAAGCTGTCTGTCATCAAGATTAATATCTTTTAATGCTTTATTCTTGCCCATCATCGGCAGCATAGAAAATACCTTCTCAAGAGAACCGAGTTTTTTGATGCTTTTTAGCTGATCTATAAAATCTTCAAAATTAAGCTCGCTCTTATATATTTTTTCTTCCAGCTCCCTGGCCTTTTTTTCGTCTATAATCTTTTCGGTTTTTTCAATCAAGGTAAGTACGTCTCCCATTCCGAGTATTCTTGATGCCATTCTGTCAGGATAAAAGACATCGAAATCTTCAATTTTTTCACCAGTAGAAGCGAACTTTATAGGTTTTTTTATTACATGGTTTATCGAAAGAGCAGCACCTCCGCGTGAATCACTGTCAAGCTTGGTTAATATAATACCGTCATATTCAAGTTTATTATTAAATTCTTTTGCTACGTTTACAGCTTCCTGCCCTGACATGGAATCCACAACAAGATATATCTGATGAGGTTTAACTTTCTTTTTAATTTCCATTACTTCGTTCATCATCTCCGTATCTATTTGAAGCCTTCCGGCTGTATCTATAATCACAACATCGCTGGCACTTTTCCTAAGGGCGTCAATTCCATTTACCGAAATAGAAACAGGGTCTTTGCTTTCATCCTCATGATAAACTTCACAGCCTATCTTTTTCGAATAATCAATGAGCTGCAATATTGCGGCAGGCCTGTATATATCAGCAGCAATCAAAGAAACTTTTTTTGCATATTTGGATTTAATCATGCTTGCAAGTTTTACACTGCATGTTGTTTTGCCCGATCCCTGAAGTCCAACCAGCATTATAATCGTCGGAATTCTCTGGGAAAAGTTAATTAAGCTCGAAGCACCTCCAAGCATATTGGTCATTTCATCATTGACGATTTTAATTACCTGCTGAAACGGCGTAAGACTTTCAAGAATATTCTCCCCAACTGCCCTTTGCTTTACATTTTCAATAAATTCTTTTACAACCAGGAAATTAACATCAGCCTCCAGCAGCGCAAGCTTTATTTCCCTTAATGAATCGTCCAGATCTTTAGGGCTTAACCTGCCCTTGTTTTTAATCTTAAAAAATAAGTCCCCGAATTTTGAAGTTAAAAATTCAAACATAGCCTTTAATAATCAGATAATAAAAATTTTAATAAATAATATTATAAAAATTAAATTTATAAAACTACTCAATAAGCATATCAACAAATTTTTCAGAATCAAAATAACTGATATTATAGATTTTTTCTCCGAAAGTTATAAATCTGATGGGAATGTTCAAATCATGCTTAATGGTTAAAACTATTCCGCCTTTAGAGGTACTGTCTGCTTTTGTTAATATTATACCCGTAACTCCAAGGGCTTTATTAAAAATTTCAGCCTGTGATTTTGCATTCTGCCCCGTATTTGAATCAATAACAAGAAAAATTTCATCCGGATCCCGGCCGTTTTTCTTGTTGATAATTCTTTGTATTTTTTTTAACTCATCTATTAAATTTACAGATGTCTGCATCCTGCCTGCAGTATCGATAATAACAA
>JAJFVM010000210.1 GCA_021371805.1 bacterium | reverse complement strand
TAATATTGGGTCTTCTCTGCAGGGAAAAATCCGGTTCCAAACATTGCCTTTTCCTTGACTAAAACCGGAGGAATAATCGGAATAAATCCTTTAGAGTAAAGAATATTCATTACATATTGGATTAATGCAAATTCCAGAAACACTGCCTCATTTTTTAAATAAACAAACCGTGCTCCTGAAACTTTTGCCCCTCTTTCATCATCCAGTATGTCAAGATTTCTGCCAATTTCAGCATGATTTTTCGGCGTAAAATCAAACGATGGCTTTTCTCCCCAGAAAAAAACAGGTATGTTGTCGTTTTCATCTTTTCCTACCGGGGTTGAACTGTGAGATATATTCGGATAAAGAGCCATTCTTGCCATAAATTCCCCATTTAATTTTTCAAACTGCTCTTCCAGAATTTCAAGTTCTTCATTTATTTTTTTCATATCGGCAATAATCTGAAGCTTTTCTTCCCCTGTCATTTTGGGCATTCTCTTTGAATTTTCATTCTTTTCTGCTCTTAATTCATCAATTTTAGAGATTAGTTTTCTTCTTTCCTTATCAAGATTTATGTCATACGAAACATCAATCTTCATATTCCTTTTTTTAATTTCTGCCTCAAAAATTTGCGGATTTTTTCTGAAAATTTCTATGTCTATCACTTCTTATCTCCCAATATAAAAGTGTTAAAAATATTTTTATTGATTTATATGATATCTTTTTGACATAAATCCTTTACCGATTCTTTATAAAACATTTGGAATCCAGATGATGAAGCCTTTAAAAAAAATAACATAAGCTATATTCTTGAACTTATCTTAATCTTTTTCTTTCCAGATCGGGTATGAACCTAAAATTTTTATCATATAAACATTTTTTCTTAAAGATTCAATAGCATCAAAAACAATCTTATCATGAATATGGCCTTCCATATCAATCATAAATACATAGTCTCCGATATCTTTTCTTGCAGGTCTTGATTCTATTTTAGTCAAGTTTATATTCCGGTCTGCAAATTCTTTCAAAATATTAAAAAGACTGCCTGGTTTATCTTTCTTTAAAAAACACACAATCGATGTTTTGTCTAAACCGCTTTTTTTCGGAATTAAATTTCCCACAAAAATAAATCTTGTTTTATTCACCTTTGAATCTTCAATATCATTGGCAATGATTTCCAGATCATACAATTTTGCCGCTATCTTTGTTCCGATTGCTGCAGTGTCAGGATCCAGTTCAGTTAATTTCTTTATTGCTTCAGCAGTGCTGTTGGCTGCAATAACTTCAGCATCAGGTAAATTGTTATTTAAAAATAATCTGCACTGAGCGGCAGCATGCGGATGTGAAAGTACTTTTTTAATCTGGCTGATTTTTACCCCTTTTTTTGCAATCAAATTATGCCTTATGGGAATTGTAATCTCCCTGACTATTTTTGATTCACTTTCAAATGTGAGCATATCCTGTGTGATATTGACAGAACCTTCAAGTGAATTTTCAATCGGAACCAGGCCTTCATCTGCTTCCCCCTTATCGATGCTTTTTATAACTTCCGTAATTGTGGACATCGGAAGCGGAATTACATCTTTGAAGCTGCCCGCAAATTTTAACAATGCTTCTTCTGAAAAAGTTCCTTCCGGTCCAAGATAAGATATTTTTTTCATAAATTTAAAATTAAAAAATTTTTTTTAATTTAAGTATTTTCAAACAAATGCCAATAAAAATATAAGATAAAGATATAAATACCATTCCTAACAATCAAATAACAACATATTAAATTATTTTACTCTGAATTAAAAGAATCTATAAAAATTTTAAGGTAGAAATTCCTTAGGATTATGCGGAACGCCGTCAACATACACTTCGTAATGCAGGTGAGTGCCTGTACTATGTCCGGTACTGCCCATTTTTCCGATAACCTGGCCTTGTTTCACCTGATCGCCTGTATTGACCAGCATTTCATTTAAGTGTGCATAGACTGTTGTATATTTATCCATATGATAAATTACAATTTTCTTTCCATAACCGCCCTGCCATCCGGCAAAAACAACAACTCCTGAAGCTGAAGCTGAAATTGCCGTATTAGAGTTATTTGCAATATCTATGCCTTTATGTGATCCCGGAATCCACGAAGTACCGGACCTGCCGTCGCTAAACAAAGTTGTAATTGAGCCCCATGTCGGCCATATGGACGGCGTATGCTCCATGGTATAAACATAACTTTCCATATTTTTCTTGTCCTGAGCAAGACTCTCAGCCAGACCCGGTGCTTTCGCCAGCAGTTCGTCAAGCAGAGCATTTACATCATCAACCTGCTCTTCCTGATCAGAGGTATAATAAAATATTTCATTTGGATCGCTTAAAATTTCCATATTTGCATTTAAGCCATTGTCATAAACAGCTACCTTCCCTTCAAAACCTCCCTGACCGGTAATATTTCTCACCAATTTATCAAGATCCTGTACTTCTTTAAGATAATTCTCAAGAAGTTTTGTTTTTGACTGTATCTCATTTGTTTTCTTTTCAAGATTTACCAGCTCAACTTCCTTGTAATTGACCTTGTATTCAGCTCTTTCTACTTCAGCAATTTTTTCACTTAATTTTTGCCTTGTTATAAACAGATTTGAAACAAGTATTGCTATAGAAGCCACGACGATAATTACAAATATATATATGAACCTGAGAAAATTCTGTGGTATTGTTAATTTTCTTATTTTGTCTTTTGGACCCGAATAAATAAGCAGGGTGTAACTCTTATGTTGTTTTTCTTCACTCATAGGTTAGATAACTTAAGAAACCAATTAAAATTGTATAAGTTATTCCATACTCCTTACATATGTCAGTATTTTAATTATTTTAATTCTTATTAACTTATAATTGCAAATTAAAAAAATATTATAAAGCATTAAATTGATATATGAAACCCTCTGGGATAAATTGACTTATAAATAATCCGCCGGTTATTTTTCAACCATAAACTTATATGAAGCCGTATTATTGGTAAGCAAAGTTTCACCCTGAACCGGTTTAACTTCAATAGTAATGCTGCACTTGATGCCCGGATAAGCTTTAAATCCCGATATGGTAACAGATTTCTGTTCAGACGGGTTTATCGAAGTTATATTATATGTCTTTTCTTCGGGTTTAGGATTATTTTCGGTGATGTATTGCATGACAACAACAACATCTTTTTCCGTAACATTGCCTTGATTTTCAACAAGCAAAGTTACCGAAACCTCATTACCCTTTGCCAGTATAAGGTAATCTCCCTGTTCGTTAATAATTTTAGGATTGAATTCGATACTGCTGTTTATAAGAGCCGTTCCTCTTCTTTCCTGAAGGTTTGCAACAGTTTTAATATCGGAAATAAATTTATCTACATTTTGCCGGTCAATCAAGCTGCTGTCTTTAAGCACTTTCGAGTTAAGAACCGTAAGATTTGTAATATCAAGTTTTTCTCCCGAAGCTTTTATTTCATCCTGAAAATATGTATAGATTTCATCGCTTATATATAAATTTAAAAAAGCATTTAAGATTTGTGAAGATGAAATATCCCCCTGAACGTTCTGAAGAGCATTAAAAAGCGCAGGTTTAAAATTTTCATAAGCCTTTGTTCTTAAATCCAGCACAAGCTTCAAATAACCATGTGCAACTTCAAATGATGCCGGAGGATTCATTTCCTGTGCATTTTGAAGGCTTATTTTACTTTCCTCAGTTATATCTGACAGGCTGCTATCCAGTTCTTCCCTTGAAATATCTTTTATTTTATCTAAAAGTATAAAGAAATTAACAGAGGTTTTATTAGAATGCTGTATAAGAACCGAAACAGAATTTACATAATCCGCAATAGATAACTTTTTTTGCTCATTTAAATTTTTCTTTCCGTTCTCGCAACTCCACAATCCGGTAATCCAGCTTACAATTACAGCTGCCACAATAATCATTATAATTAAAGTTATTATTGGTTCTTTTCTGCTTCTTCGTTCCAATTGAATTCCAGATTGTTTATTTTTAAAAAAATAGTGAGTGAAGGAGGACTTGTCCTCTCGTCTCACTTCGTTCGCTTACGTAGATGCGGACTCTCTTC
>JAJFVM010000069.1 GCA_021371805.1 bacterium | reverse complement strand
AAGTAATTTTTAAATACTGTAAAAAATAAGATTTTTATAATTATGGAAGAAAAAAACAGGGAAAAGCAAACGAAAAAAACCTTGCAGAACATGAATAATGTTGCCGGGAGAAGATGTCTTATGGTTCTTCATAGATTCTGGCCGTTCCTTGGCGGCTCTGAAAGACAGTTTCTGAAATGGGCAACAGTTCTGGATGAAGAAGGCTGCAGTGTCAATGTATTTACTACAAATGTCTGGGACAATGATTTTTTTTATTTTCCCGAAAAAAAATACATTAAAGAAGGCAAGGCGAGAATCGGCAACAGTATAAAAATAAGAAGATTTAAGATTTATCATCTTCCAAATAGAAATGCTATTCTTACGTTTCTTTCAAAACTGCCTGGTATGACAATAAAATTTTTAATAGGAAATCCGTTTATCTTTGTTCCGGGGTATTATTTTTATATGTTTTTAACAGCAATTTTTATTCCCAAAAAATTTGATTTTGTGATTGCCGGCGTATTTCCTCATTATTATTTGATTTATCCTGCATATTTTTATGCGAAGGTAAAAAAAATTCCTTTTATCTTAGTGCCGCTTATTCATTTCGGGGAACCTAATTCTGATGAGAATTTGAACTTGTTTTTCAATAAAAAGGGCAAGTATCTTTTAAAAAATTGTGATTATATTTTAACTATCACAAATGATGAGAAGGAAAAACTTATTTCAAGCGGTATCAATCCGGCTAAAATAAAGGTAAGCGGCATAGGTGCCGATGAAAGGATAGATATTCAGGATAACGGCGAAGAATTCAGGAAAAAGTATAATATCGAGTCGCCGTATGTTCTTCAAATTTCAACCCAGACCCATGATAAAGGCTCGCATCATACAGTTGAAGCTATGAAAATATTATGGGGGAAAGGCATAGATATAAAGTTGGTGCTCATCGGGCAGATTTTATCTGAATTTGAGGTATATCTGCTCGCCCAGGAAAGTTATGTTTTTGAAAATACGATAATTTTAAATTACACAACTGAAGAAGATAAGAATAATGCTATTGAAGGGTGTGAAGTTTTTGTAATGCCTTCAAAATCAGATTCCTTCGGGTTGGTATATGTCGAATCATGGCTTCATAAAAAACCGGTAATTGCAGCTTACTGCAGCGGGGTAATGGAAGTAATTGATGAAGGAATCAATGGTTTTCTGGTTCCTTTTGGTGATTATGAGATGATTGCCGGATATATACTGAAATTACTGAAAAATAAGGAGCTTGCTCAGAAAATGGGAGAAGAAGGATATAAAAAAGCTAAAAACAATTATCTCTGGGAGCAAAGAATAAAGAATTTCTACAAGCTGATTGAGGGATTAAAACTATGAAAGTAGGTATAGATATCTCAAGATATATTGATAGATCCGGCGGGGTTGGGATCTATGCAGCAAATCTGCTTAAGTTTTTGCTGAAAATTGATACCGACAATCAGTATATCGGATATCCGTTTTTTTATGACTGCTTTCCTGACGGATGGAACAAAGAGGAAAATGCGGGAATTTTCAGCGATTACTACAGAAACCCAAATATTTATACAAATTTCTCAATTAATAAGATCAGCAGCAGGACTTCTGACATTGAAAAGAAATGGGTAAGATCTTCAATTGAAGGCAAAGAAAACATACTTGGTAATGCTGATGTAATTCATTCAACTGCTTTTATAGTCCCCGAACTTTTAAAAGCAAAACTTGTTGTGACTATCCATGACTTAAGTTTTCTTTTATTTCCGGATCTGCATACAGAGGTCAACATAAAACTCCTTATGCAGAATCTTATTTATATAAATTCAAGACCGGATAAGATAATTTGTGACAGTTATCAGACAAAGAAAGACCTGATCAGGTTTTTCCATGTGCCCGAAGAAAAAATAAAAGTTATATATCTTGGAGTAGATCATATTTTCAGTGATCCTGTTTCTGAAGAAAACAAGGAAAATATTTTAATAAAATACGGCCTTAATGATTTAAATTATATTTTATGCGTATCCTCAATAGAGCCCAGGAAAAATTTTGAGAGAATAATTAAAGTATTTGGGGAGATTATAAAAGATAAAAGATATGAAAATATGCTTCTGATTTGTGCCGGCGGACCCGGGTGGAAAAATGAGGCAATCCATAATCTGGTAAAAGAAAAGAGTCTTGAAAATAAAGTTAAATTTCTTGGTTATATAGAAGAAGCTGATCTGCCTGTAATTTATAACAAAGCCCTATTTTTTATGTACCCCTCGATTTATGAAGGATTCGGGCTGCCGGTACTGGAAGCTATGGCAGCAAAAGTACCTGTATTGACATCCAATGTCTCTTCCCTGCCGGAAGTAGCGGGAAATGCTGCAATTACGGTAAATCCTTATAGTGAAAAAGAAATTTATGAAGCTTCAGTCAATTTGTTGGGAAACGAAAACCTGAGAAAGGAACTGCAGATTAAAGGTACGGAAAGATCTAATTTGTTCACCTGGGAAAACACCGCATACCTTACTCTTGGAGCTTATAAAGAAGTCTTAAATAAATAATTTTATTGACATGAATAACTCATAATAATATAATTGTGTCATGACATAATTGTATTGGGGGAATTTAAGATGGCTTCGTTAGCTGTCTCTAAAAGTGTAAAAGATTTAAGAAGTGCCATGGGGTGCACGATTAGAATTTTTGCGTTGATTTCCGGTATAAGTGAGCGAAATTTAATTCGCTGGGAAAAACAATCTGTCAAGCCTAACTCTAAGTCACGGAAAGTTATAGAAAAGATTGAGGAACTCTACGGCATATTAGCTGATATTTTTGACGGGGATCAAAATAAAATATCAAAATGGCTTAATACACCTAATAAGTCTCTTGATGGCAGGACGCCGTTCAAGCAGATTATTTCTGCACCCACGGAAGAACAAGGTATAGAACAAATAATTGACCTGTTAAATGGTTTTAAGTTAGGCGTTGTAAGCTAGATATCTTAATACAAGCGAGCAATAATGTTGTATTATTCCTGAAAATATTTCTAAAGAGGCAGCTATAAAAATTATTTTATATAAATCAAGAATAGAAAAATGCTACAGGATGAAGTGAAAAATATGTAGCAATTTTGTCGGATTAAATGATGATAGATGAATAACTATCAAGAATGAAGCGGAAGACTATAAGGGTGATATTTGGATAAAAGAATTAAGGTGCTGATTTCCTTTGGTACAAGGCCTGAAGGAATTAAACTGGCTCCGGTAATTAAGGAAATACAAAAAAATCCGGATAAATTTGATCTAACCATATGTTCAACAGGTCAGCATAAGGAAATGCTTACCCAGGTTATAGATTTTTTTGAACTTAAACCAGATATTAAGCTCAGCGTAATGACCC
>JAJFVM010000053.1 GCA_021371805.1 bacterium | reverse complement strand
TAATTAATTAATATATTGAGTAAAGGGGTGAGGATGGAGGGAGGAATACTGCTTAAAGAAGTTAAAAATTAAGTGTTTTTTAGAAAAGGAATATGCTGTTGCCTTTGGGAAAAAAAAATAAAAACATTATTTTAAAAAAATAAACTTATTTTTTTAAAATTAAAAGACTGTCAAAATCCTTAATTGGTAAAAAATTATTATATATCAGATAAAAATAATCAAAACCACTTATGTTAAAATAGTATTTATAAAATTTATATTAAGGGGGGAAAGAGATGTCGGACAATTACGAAACAGCCGTGTTTGGTGGAGGATGTTTCTGGTGCCTTGAAGCGGTTTTTTCTCAGATAAAAGGCGTCATAAGCGTTGAATCAGGATATGCAGGAGGTTTTAAAGAAAATCCTACTTACGAAGAAGTATGCTCTGGTACTACCGGACATGCTGAAGTTATAAAGATCGAATACGACCCTGACATTATTAGTTATGAAAAATTGCTGGAAATCTTTTTTTACATCCATAATCCCACAACTTTAAACAGACAGGGAAACGACATTGGTGAACAATACCGTTCAATAATACTTTATAATTCACGCCAACAAAAAGCTACAGCAGAGAAATTCATTAGAAATCTCAGTAATTCTAAAAATAATTTAAAAGCTATAGTCACCGAAATAAAACAGCTTGATAATTTTAATAAAGCGGAAAACTACCACCAAAATTATTTTACATTTAATTCCAGCAATCCTTATTGCCAGATAATAATATCGCCAAAAATAAAAAGCTTTAAGGAAAAATTTGGAAATTTGTTAAAATAACTTTTTAAATGAACCGGCAAGCTCATATTTTATTTTTTACCTTTGGTTTATTTATTTTAAGAATTAAAAAAATAAATGGCTTACCATCATAAAATTAAGATTGTTTCAACTATCAAATTATGATGGTAAACCATTTATTAAAAGAATTAATTGCTCACCGAATAGTCAAATAAGCTATTTTACCAGTAGATACCCACGCACTAAAGTGCGTGGCACTTACTTAAAATTCAAGCTTCGCTTGTAATATAACCCATTCACCCACGCACTGAAGTGCGTGGAACTCTGCCCTTGCGGGTTATTAGATTGATTAATATCTTTTATTGCTATAGCTGCTTCTTGCAGGTCTGTCACTTTGAGGACGAGCTTCGTCTACTCTTAATGTACGACCGTCAAGCGATGATCCGTCTAAAGCTTCTTTTGCTTTTTGAGCTTCTTCTGAACTGCCCATTTCAATAAATCCGAAACCTTTGTTTCCGATTATATTAACCTGGACAACCTTGCCATAAGGGGAAAATAACTTTTCCAGTTGTTCGTCAGTTGCCGAATAGGAAAAATTTCCTATATACAGTTTGTTTCCTTGCATTACTGCCTCCTTAAAATATTATTATTTCTCTAAGCTTGATAATATTTTTTTTCGAGAGGAAGATGCAAGAAAAAATGCAGCTCTAATTAAAATATCATTAAACGAAGAAGAGACTATACTATATTACACTTTATAAGCTTTTGTCAAATTATCTTGATTTATTTTTGATTTATGTCCGATTTAACCTGCGATTTAAAATTTTATAGACACCCACGCACTGAAATGCGTGGAACTCTGCCCTTATGGGTTATTAGATCCTATATAACGCTTTAAAAAATGTAGCAGCTGATATAAAAATGTTCTTAAAATCAAACTGAATTATTTAAAACAAGATTTATGGTATTTGAGTTTAAACAATATATTTTTATTTTCTGTTTTTATTCTTATCTTCATACATTTTCATATCTGCATAGTAAAGAGTCTTATCAATTGATTCATTTAATGCGGGATCCCAATAACTAAAACCAATCGATAATCCTATATCAAAATCAACAAGCCTGGTTTCCTTATTCCAATACGATATTGCCTCCCTGATTCTGATAATAAAGTTATCTGTATTTTTCCCATTTATCTCCGGGAGCACAATCAAAAACTCATCACCGCCATATCGTATAACAGTATCAAATTTCCTTATCTGACTTTCTAAAACTTTACCAACTCCCTGTAAAACCTTATCCCCTACCTGATGACCGAATTTATCATTTATCTCCTTGAACCTGTTCACATCCGTCATGATAAGCATAATGAGATAGCCATATCTTTTTGAACGTTCAATCTCTTTTTCAACAAGCTGATTAAAATATCTTCGATTATATACACCCGTTAACGGATCTCTTAAAGCCTGTTCCTTCAAGGTTTCTTGCAGCCATACCCTTTTTAAAGATTCGGCGGTATGCTCCAGTAAAAGGATGCAGAGTCTTATATTTTCATCGTTTTGCAAAAGATTTTTGCCATTAAAAAGCAGTACTATCCCTATATCTGAAATAGGTATACCCAGTATACTGGAAATTTCCGGAAATCTTGCCTGAAATTCAGGAGAAACCTCAGCTAAATTGGAAATTTCTAAAAGTATCGGTTTACCATTCTCAAAAAAATTATAAATTATTTTATTAGGAAAGACTTCATTACCTGTTAATTTTTCAATTATAGGATGTGAATTAAATTTATTTTTTATATTTCCGTCATCATTTATAAAAAATGAACATAATGAAAAATCTGTAATCTGTTCTATTGCAAACGCTGTTTTTGAATATACCTGTTCTTCTTTATCACACATGCTTAACTCATGCGAAATTTTATTAAGATCTTCGATTTTCTTTTTTGATCCCGATAGAGACTGCTCATAAATCCTGCTTTCAGTCACATCGTGGAAAATAATCATATGGCCTAACAATATATTATCATTCTTTTTAATCGGAACATTTCTTAATGAAAAAAAATGCTTTTCAGGATGAGACTTCTGATTAGCGCTTATAAATAGTTCAAGAATAACCTCTTCTTTATTTTTTTCTATTAAATTTGCAGGTACCTTATTTTTTCCCGGGGGAGATTGATTTAAATTCAAATCGATATTTATATTTCTGTGATTTAAGAATTCTCCGATATCCTGGCCTATTACTTCTGAAATTTGAAACCCGATTGCTGTTTGAAGCGATTGATTTGCATCAATAATTTTCCCCCCATTATCGAATACCAGCACTCCGTCATTAATTGTATTGAAGATAAAATCGCGGGCTATCGGAGCCAACTGAAAAATCTTTAATTTAAACAAGCTGTATGTAAGTAAAACTCCAGATAACAAACATACTACCGGCGTTAAGTCAAAAGGAGCTATGGGATTTAATTTGAATATATATAGAATACTTCCGATAACAGGAAATGATATTGCTATAATTAAGACAATCCTCTGTTTTATATATAAGGAAGGAAGTTTAAAACCTGAAAAAACAAGTATTACCGAACCTGCTCCTATAAGAAGATATGAATATATCATATTTACCCAAAACCAGGTCCCGTTTGATTTTATAACCACGGGAATCTGGGTGCCTATGGTATTCAAGATATCCCCTATCATTAAATTATGGTACTTATTTGTCCAAACCAATATAATTGTTATTATTGGTACTATAAGAAATAAATTTATTTTTTTATTGATTATAATCTTATCAAAATCGGCATATTGAAGTGCAAAAAACAGCCAGAAAAAAGGAACTGTTGCTATGGCAAAATATTCAGTGCTATACCAGAATATTTTTGCACCAGCACTGTTTGATAAAATTTCACAAATATAGGTTGCCGACCAGAATGTAACAGCACCCATCAGAGAAAGCATTGCCTTTGCGCCTTTGATATTCCGGCGTTTGAAGATGACAGCGCATGTTGCTACCGCAATAATTATTGTAATAATTAAAAACCAGATATAGATATACATTTTAAAATTTCTTAAATTATAAATGACAATAAATATTTATTTTTGTAAAAAAATCATTTTAAATCCATTATTTGAAAAAAATAATAATAAAATATAAAATTAACTTATATCTGGATAAATATTATATATTCATTTTAAAATTTGTGTATAAGTTCCAGGAAAATTATATTGAAATTTTAAAACCCAAGAAAGTGAGGACAGAGCCATGATGTCGAATATTCCAATTGATTTAACTAAAGTAAAAAAAGAAAATATCGATAAGGAAATATTGAGAGCCGGAATTATTGCAGAGCTTGATGCCATCAATCTCTATGAGCAGTTTGCAGAATTTACTGAGAATAAAGAAATTAAAAAAGTAATACTTGACATCGCCAGAGAAGAAAAAACTCATGTCGGAGAGTTCCAGACTCTGCTATTAAAACTTGATAAGCAGCAGGTAACTGAGCTTGATGCCGGAAAAAAGGAAGTAGAGAAAGAACTTAAAGAATAAAATTTCCCATAACAATATCCTTAAAATCAAAATTATCCTTAAAATCAAAATAAATTTAAAAACCTTTTTTGGATTGTTAGATTAGAAGTCCTAAAGTTTTTATATTGGCAGCCCGGAGGTCTTGAAAATTAAAATTCAAATTTTTTCTCATTGAAAACTCTCAGACATGCATCTATGACTTTTGGATCAAAAAGTGTATTTCTGTTGCGAAAAATCTCTTTTAAGGCTTTATTTAGACCAATAGCCGGTCTATATGGTCTGTGTGAAGACATTGCTTCCACTACATCGGCAACTCCTAAAATTCTGGCATTTAAAATTATTTCACTACCTTTTAACCCATTGGGATAACCTGAACCATCAAGTCTTTCATGATGCTGCAGTACAGTTTGAGCAACAGGCCACGGAAATTCTATTGTCTTAAGTATTTCATATGCATCTTGTGAATGAAGTTTCATTATCATTGTTTCAGGTTCATTTAATTTTGCAGGTTTGCTTAATATCGATAGAGGAATACTGTTCTTGCCGATATCATGCAATAACCCCGTTAGATAAATACCTTCAATATCATAGTCTGAAAGCTTCATTTCCTTAGCTATTGCACTTGATAAAAGAGCCACCTTCCTTTGATGTCCGCCTGTATAGGGATCTCTTCTTTCACTTATAAGCGCAATAGCATCAACAGTTTCATAAAGAGCCCTCCTATATCTTTCATAATTTCTTTTTAATTCTTCCTCGTTCCTGAGTCCCTTTACACCAATTGAAATATCAGCAGCAACTTCCTTTAAAAAGCTGACCTCTTCTTTATCAAACAGATCTTTGCTTTCAGCGAATATATTCAAACTCCCTATGGTTTTAGTTTTGATTTTTATTGGAAGTGAAATTGCCGATTTATATCCTTTATTTTTTGCCTCCTGTTTCCAAGGTGAGTGAACAAAATCTTTTTCTAAATCATTTAATACATAAATTTGCCGGGATTTTATGCATACTGCTTCAGGAAGATTATTATTATCATTTGAAACATCATTATTTTCTGAAAGAAAATCTTCTTTTCTGGCAGATTCAGAAAAATAATTAATCTTATTTAGTTTTTCATCTAAGATATTTATATAAACCAGTTTATAGTATCCTGTTTTCATAAGAATACTGCAAATCTCTTCAAAAAAACTTTTTTCATTTTTTATATAGTGCAATAATTGATTTACGCGCCTGATTATTTTTCGGGATTTATTTAATCTGTTAAATTCATTAAAATAATACTTTGAA
Source organism: bacterium (assembly GCA_021371805.1). Lineage (GTDB taxonomy): Bacteria > Actinomycetota > Humimicrobiia > Humimicrobiales > Humimicrobiaceae > JAMDDL01. The sequence continues at coordinate 6,821 of JAJFVM010000053.1, read as the reverse complement.
TTTCGGTTTATCAAATCTGCATTACCGGTTTGATTTGTCATTTTTTTCCGTATATAATAAATATTTATATTAAATATTAATTAATTATATACTAACATTTATTTAAATTTTTATTATATAAATAATGATTTAATTATTTATCATTAATACAATTATTTGTCAATAAATTTAGAAAAAGATGCTTTTTAAATTAATAAAAAAATAATAATATTATCTTTAATAAAATAATAAATTATTTTAAGGGTTTTAATTCATATAATGTTTTATTTGCAAATAATAACATCTTATTTCATTCCGATTATATATGATAGTTGTTTAAGCCTATTACTGGTATTAATTGCGCTTGCAATTTTTAGAATAAAGGACTCAAGCGTTAGAATTTTATTTCTTTTTATTCCATTAATCAGACCATTTATTATAGTAATGGAAAAAATCAATTTGAATGAAATATATATGAACTCTAGGTCGGGAGTAGGTGGATTAAGGTTCCCGGATCCTTTAAACATCATTAATATTAAAGGACAGTTTGAGCAAGGAAGGATAGTTCTTTTTTCGGATACAAACTACTTAATCTTAATTACGATAATTTTGCTTATTATCTTTTTCTTAATAATCAGATGGATAATTATTGCATTATTTTACAAAAAACTTGCCCTCGAAGATAAAGTATTAAGAAATGATATCCCTGATTTATTTAATATAGTTGATAAATATAATAAAAACACTAAAACAAAAAAAACCCCTGGTATCAGTTTAACCCAAACGCAAAATTATTGTCCCTTTGTCGTAGGAATAAAAAAAACTACATTAGTTCTATCTCCTAAATTAATTGAAAATCTTACGCCAAGTGAAAAGGAAACCGTTATTTACCATGAGCTTTCTCACATAAAAAGAAACGATAATCTTATCGGATGGATAGCATTAATATTGCGGGATTTAAATTTCTTTAATCCCTTCGGATATATTGCTTATTTTCTCATAAGATCAGAACAGGAAGCTGATGCCGATAAATTGGCATTAAAATTTTCAGGAAAAAAACCTAAGGAAATTGCAAATGACATTTTAAATTCCATAAAAAAAATAATCACACTGGAAAAACAACGAAAAGTTAATAAAATTTTAGTTCCTCCGCAAATTTCGACTTTTTTACCCGTCAGGATGCTATATCAGAAAAAATTATCAAACAGGATTAACTCTGTTTTAAAAACAAATCCTGATAGAATCTATGCTAAAACTTTTCCAAAAATTTTATCTTACATCTTATTCATATTTATTTTACTGATTCAAATTATTTATGTAATAAAAATTAATAACATAATAATATTATTATGATAAGTATAAATAATTTAAAATATGTAAGTCATTAATACATATTATGAATACAAGTATATTATTATTGTATTATGGTATAATAATATTTAATTATCATGATGATCTGAGGAGGTAAGAATTGATTAAAATCAACAAGACAAAAGATCTCTGGAACAATGACTTGCAGCTTAAAAATTTAAAAGAAGATGCAGGAATAATGTGCTGCTGGTTTTGGTGCTGGTGGGTAATGAACAGGCTGTAAAATGACTCTTTTCCCAAGCAGGTATAATTATTTCTATAAAATAAATAACAAATATTCATTTATAAATAACATTTTAACAGGTGCTATTGATTTTATTGAAAATGATATTTGGAATTTAACGGTTGACAATAAATTTGAAGAAATAGGAAAATATCCTCTCTCCAATCTGATAGAGAGAGGATATTTTTATGATGATTTAAAAAAAGAAGAATATATTTTCAGCGAGCTTTACAGAAACTATATAAAAAAAGCCATAAAAAGACCGGTAAGATTTGTATTCTGTCCTACTTATGAATGCAACCTGAGATGTTCATATTGTTTTGAAAAAGATCTGTTATCACACTCAAATAAACATATGGATGAAGCAATGCTTGATGCTGCTATTGATTCAGCGCAAAAGATCTCAAAAGATTATTCCGGAGAAATAAAATCCATAGAACTGTTTGGCGGCGAACCTTTGCTGAGCAAAAATAAATTCTTAATCAAGAAAATTTTAGATTTTGCAGAAAATACAAAGGCAGCAATTACCGTAGTTACAAATGGCGTTAATGCAGACAATTTTATAGATATATTCAAATCATTAAGCAAACAGATAGATATGTTCCAGATAACTGTTGATGGTGTAAAAGAAATACATGACAAAAGAAGAAAATACGCTTCCGGAAAGGGAAGTTTTGATGAAATATCTAAAAGTATCGATGCCCTGCTCTTAAATGGCATAAACACAAATATCAGGATAAATATTGATAATTCAAATATAGAGTACCTGCCTGATCTGTTTGATTATGTTAAAAATAAAAAATGGTTTGATTCTCCTAATTTCAATATCAAACCCTCAATCGTTGCTGATCACAGTTCACTGGGATATAATGAATTCATTATTCCTGAAGAAGAATTACTCAGGAAGCTGATTTCAGTTTATGACAAATATCCCGAACTGGAAGAACTGTTTGGTTTCTATATTTTTAAGCCTTTAAGACATGTACTTGAAATAATTAATGGTGCTCCAAACGCTTCCCCAAAATTTTTCAATTGTGAAAGCAATATCATTGAATTAAATGTATTCTGTCCCGATGGATATATATATGTCTGCCCGGAATCTATCGGAAAAGAAGAGTTTGCAATTGGAAGCTTTTATCCTGAGCTTAAATTCAATGAAGATAAAAAAGGCATGTGGAGTAAAAGGGATATTTTTTCAATAGAAAAATGTACAAGCTGCAGGTTTGCACCGATTTGCGGCGGAGGCTGTTCCTATTCATCGATGCTTATATATAAAAAAAATATGGAGCCTGTTTGCCAGAGATTCAAGGAAACACTTGATGTATTTATGGAGCTTAGAGGTGAGAAGATATTAAAGAAATTTTTAACTTAACATCGTTAATTCAAATTATTTTCTGACAATTTCATCAAATAAAATAATGAGAATTTAAATAAAACTTTAATTTCACTCAAACTTTCATATTATTTTCCAATAATTTTTAATAAAGATGGCTCATCCTCAACAAGTAGAATTCTCAATTTCTTAGATGCCTCCTGAAAAATTTAATTATAAATTGTTACTTTAAAACTAATTTTATAATTAATTCCATAAATGAAAATTAAAATAAAATTAAAAAATTTTAATCTACCGGAATCTCAATTGCAGCAGGGTCTGTCTCTGACTCAATAATTTGCCATTCGTTTAAAGCTTTATCAAAGTCTGCAATTTTATCTATCGGCAACTTAATATATTTTCCCTCTGCCGTTGCCGCAACTTCCCCGCCAGAAAGAACTATTCTGCCCGTTCCGGTGAAAATCCTCCTGTTTCCTTCCGTAAGCTTTGCAATCACCTTTATTTCCTCATCAAGAGGAATGGGTTTCTTGTATTTAATATTAAACTCCAGAGTAACCCCCCATATTTCGTCTTTTTGTCCTATCGTTATTGTGCGACCAATTGTTTCATCAAGAATTGCTGCAGCTATCCCGCCATGAAGTCTTCCGGGATAACCCTGATGCTCCTGGCAAGGTTTAAACAGAGCAACCAGCTCATTTTTATCAGTTTCATAAAAATATGCCTTAAGGCCAAATTTATTTTTTAACCCACATACGAAACACATTTTTGAATTAGACTGCTTACCTGTAACTTTATGAATCATTTCTTTCTCCGTTTCTAATGGTCAAATAAATATTTACTCAACTTGCATATCCTGGAATTTTATAAAGTAGATTATAAATTATCCAAAAATTTTTAGAATCTGAATCTGCATAATTCTATGAAATTTTGTGCTTTTCAATTCTTATTTTGCTCTCAGCTGCAATTTTAACAGCATCATCGTAAGTAAGCAGTTTATTCTTGGCACCTTTATATTTCAGTACCGAATGAGAATTCACAATAGCAAGCTTCAAAGAAAATTCAATATCTTTTGTTTTAATGAGACCTGCCAGAAAAGTGGACGCAAAACTATCCCCTGCTCCGGTCGCCTCAATGACTCTTATGTCCAGAGGGTGTACCACATAATGATTATTGTCATAGTCAATACAATTTATCGGCTTTTTACCATCCGTTATTATGACTACTTTGGGTCCGAGTTCCTTCAGGGCAGCCATGTTTTTACCGGAATCATTTTTTCCCGTTAAAAGCGAGGCTTCTTCACTATTAAGTATAAAAATCTCCGTATTTTTCAATATCTTTTCCAGATAGGCTGCTCCTTTTTCGCAGATGGAGTTATTGGGATTGAAAATGACCCTTATTTTATTCTCATTTGCATATGAAGCAATATATTCTAAAGCTTCAAAAGACTTCCCCATCATTGTTGACAGATAAAACCACTTGGTCTTCAGTTTTTCCCTGTTTATTTTCGAATAATCCAAGGTATCATTTGCTCCTCTGAAAGACAATATTGTTCTGTTGTGCTCTATGCTGTCAAGTACTACCGAATATCCGGTTTTTTCCTCCGGCAAAGAACTTATTTCACCTAAAAAATCAACATTTTCCTTCTTGAGTTCATCCAGAATCATCATCCCGTTACCATCATTACCTAACTTACCGATATAAGCAACTCTTAAACCCATCCTGGCAAGACAGATGGAAGAATTAGTTCCTCCGCCGCCGGTATAAAAATCAAGATCGTTGATAAGCAATTTGGATCCCAGCGGATATGAAATATAAGTTTCTTCACTAACCATGGTTTTTATACTGATTGATTCATTCTTATCGGTATAAACAAAAGCATCAATTGTGTTGGAGCCTAAAGTTATTACATCATACATAGTTTTATTTTTATTTTAAAATTCTGCTATAATTTTTATATTATAAAGTAATCAGAAATTAATGGAAATAAGATTAAAAGAATGGACTTAAATCATAAATCAGCAATTGTTACCGGTGCAAGCAAGGGTATCGGAAGAGCCATAAGCATAGCCCTGGCAAAGGAAGGAGCAGATATCATTCTTGCCGCAAGGACGGAAGAAAAATTAAGAGAAGTCAAAAAAGATATAAGTTCTTTTGGCGGTAATTCACTTATAATCCCAACCGATATGTCAAATGAAAAAGACATATTGAATTTATTTGATAAAACAAAAAAAGAATTCGGCAAATTGGATATTCTTATAAATAATGCAGGTATATTTATCAAAGGCAATCTTGTTGACTTCAGAACTGAAGATTACAACAAAATAATGAATGTGAATTTAAGGGGAGTTTTCTTAAGCTGCCGCCAGGCATTAAAAATTATGATTCCGCAGAAAAGCGGATTCATTATAAATATTTCAAGTAATGCGGTATTTAAAGGTTATCCAGAACAATCGGTATACACGGCAAGCAAACATGGAATCGTAGGCCTTACGAAGTCAATTGCAAATGAAGTCCAAAAAGATGGAATTTCTGTTGCATTGATACATCCCGGCGGAGTTGATACAGAACTTATAAACTATGCCAGACCCGATATAGATAAATCACTTTTAATACCTCCTGAGGACATTGCTAAAACAGTCATCTATATGCTTAAGTTGTCGGATAATTCCTGGGTAGATGAAATCTTTATAAGAAGAAGAGCTGCAAAACCATTTTAGGTGACGCTAATTTTTGAACATTTCTGATTATCTGAAAAGGTAAGAAAGAAAAACCGCTAATGTACTATATAACAAATTGAGTAACCATATAGATTCGCAAATACCACCAGAGCCATAGAAGCCTTACCCGTTATGGCACATACCACGGAATAGGCGGAGCAAATGGCTTCGATAGATGATCCCTCTGTTTTAAATATAGGAACTTTAACGTTTGACCTGATAGAATTAATGACTGCAACAGGAAAAATAACCCGGGGGCAAGGAGTAAGAATGTTAAAAGATGAAAGAGAAGAAACAATATTCGGGCATGGATACAATCACTTCCTTAACAATATATAAAGTCTTTATCCTAATCCACTCAGGATATCCCCTAAATTTATTTCAGAATATGCAATACTTGTATCTGCAGCTCCATAATATATCTTTACCTTTCCTTCTTCATACAGGACACCGCAGGTGAAAATAATATTTTCCAGGAATCCCTTTTTTTCATAGAGTTCATGGGGCTCAATTATTGGTTTTTCACTTCTTGCTAAGATCTTTGAAGGTTCGGAAAGATCCAGAAGAACCGCACCGATGCGGTATATGTCATCTTCTGACGCTCCATGATATATCTCCAGCCAGCCTTCATCTATTCTGAATGGAACACCGCCGCATCCTATCCAACCATTATCCCAGTACCCTTTCCTGGTTGTCATCATTATTCTATGACTACCCCATGATATGAGATCAGATGACTGCGATATCCATATGTCCCTTTTGCAAAACTCTGCAGAGGTCGGACGGTTTAATGCGAAATATTTTTCACCTATCTTTTCAGGAAAAAGAGCAAAATCCTTGTTGTCAGGCATAAATATTACACCATGTCTTCTAAATGAGATATAATCGACAGTAGATGCCAGACATATAGTAATTCCGGTCACATCAGATATGGCATTATATCCTATATAATATTTTCCATCAATATACGTTATTCTCGGATCCTCTATGCCAAATCTTTCATAAATATTTTCAGGAAACATGGCTGGCTTTTTATCTATATTAAAATCTATGCCATTTTTACTACTGGCAATCCTCAGATGTGAAATGGTCGTAAGATAATTTCCCTCGGGTGTTTTGATAGTCCTGGGATCTGAGAAATCTAAAGCCGGATCAGTTTTATCAAATTCCTTTATGATAATACTATTTGTTTCTTTAT
>JAJFVM010000046.1 GCA_021371805.1 bacterium | reverse complement strand
TAAGCGGAATAGATGATTTGATTTTTGATGCAATCTTTTGGCTGAAAGCAAGAAAAAAGAAAAATATGCTTAAGATTGAGGATATCCTGAGTAAAGAAGAAAAACATATTGCAATAATTGTACCTGCCTGGAAGGAAGAAAATGTTATAGACAAAATGGTGATAAATGCAGTAAAAATGATTGATTACAGAAATTATGACATATTTATAGGAATTTATCCCAATGACGAAGGAACAAAGAGGTCCATCCTGAGTCTTGAAGAACACTATTATAATAAAGTTCACATAATTGTTAATGATTTAAACGGTCCTACAAATAAAGGCCAGAATCTTAATATGATTTTTAATGGGATTAAAAATTTTGAAAAGGAAACAGGGAAAAGATTTGACATCCTTGTGATGCAGGATTCTGAAGATATAATACATCCCCTGTCCTTGAAACTCTTCAATTATCTCATCCCTCCAAAAGATATGGTTCAGATACCTGTTTTCCCAATTGAACCAGAAATGAATTTTATAAATTTCTTTAAATATATGACAAGCTCGACTTATGCCGATGAATTTGCCGAAAACCATACAAAAGATATTATTGTAAGAAAACAGATAAAAGGCATCATTCCATCCGCTGGTGTTGGGACTGCCTTTAGAAGAGAGGCCCTTGAAAAAATAGCTGTTTTGAATAATGGGACAGTTTTTAATTTTAATAATGTTACAGAAGATTATGAAGTCGCAATAAGATTCCATGAGGCAAAACTTGAAACTGATTATTTTGCTGAGGGTGTTTTAAGGCTTGATAATAAAGGAAACAGAAAAATTGAATATATAGCAACAAGGGAATTCTTTCCCAACAGCTTCAAGGCTGCCGTAAAACAGAAATCAAGATGGGTTTACGGTATTACATTTCAGACACCAAGCCAGCACAAGCTTAGAGGAAAAACTTTACCACAGATTTATTCTTTGCTTAGAGATAGAAAATCAAGATATGTAAACATGATAAATCTGCCTTCTTATATATTATTTATTTATTCTATTTACGATCTTGTCTTTAGTTTAATAACCGGACAACCTTCCACAATATCTTCAAAGATATTTCCATTGTTTTCTTTCATGTGGTATGTTGTTGCGGCAGATACGGGACTTGCGGTGCTAAGAGTATTTAACAGATTTGTTGCAGTAAAAGAAATATACGGAATAAAAAATGCTATTGCATCAGCTTTGATCCCTCCATTTTTGTCATTAAGGCTCATATGGGGAAATGTAATTAATTTTTTTTCAACGCTTGATGCCTGGAAGACATTTATTTTTGGCAACAAAAAAAGAGTAAAATGGAATAAAACTATCCATAAAGAATATGCCCCTGATGAAGTGCTTATTGACTACAAGAGAAAGCTCGGAGATATTCTGCTTGAAAATAAGATTATAAGTGAAGCAGATCTTTCAGAAGCAATTAAAAATAAAGGTGAAAACAATGCACTGTTTGGGAAATATCTTGTGGATAAAAAATATGTTGAAAAAAAGGATATGGATTTGGCACGGGCATTACAGCTTCGAGCATATCCTTCAGAACTTAGATTTGAAGATCTGAATCTTGATCTTATATACCTTGTACCTGAAGCCGTAGCAAGAGTTGGAAAACTTCTTGTAATAGGAAAATTAAAAGATTCGATTCTTGTTGCAAAAGCGGAAGACGAAGGAGAGATTTTTACTGAGATAATCCAGGAAAAGATCGGAGAGAAAGTTGAATATGTCGATCTGCCATCTGATCAGCTTACATCCCTTATAAATTCGGCTTACGGACTTGCAACTAAAAAAATTCAGGAAGAGAGGAAATTTGGAAATCTTCTTGTAAGAAAAGAAGCAATAAGCGAAGAAATGCTGGCAATTGCGCTTAACCTTCAGAAAAAGACCGGCTACAAACTGGGTAAAGTACTATTTCAACTAGGTTTTATAACTGAAGAAGAGTGTGCAAAAAATCTTGCGGAATATTTTGGACTTGAATATAAAGAACTCAAGCTTGAAGATATCAAATTTGAAACAGCACGCATGTTCCCCGAAAAACTTGTCTTTGATTACGGTATGCTTCCATTTAATGAATCAGACGATAAAGTATTTCTATGCTTAAGCGATCCTCTTGAAAGTAAAGGTATTGAAGAAGTAAGGAAAATATACAAAAAGGAAATAAAACCTTATATCTGTTCCCAGTCAAAACTCATTTTAATGATTTCATCCATATATGAAGAACAACCGGAAATAAAAGAATTTGCCCTTAAGAAAAATTTTTAATCTGCCTGGCATTATTTGAGTTATAAAAATAATTTATTATCTTAAAAATTATAATTCGTGGTATATTTATATTGCTAAATTTAACGATCTGTATTAAAAAATGCTTATAAAGAAATAATATTTTAATACGAAAAGGAATAAATATGGAGAATCAAAATTTAATATATCTGGATAATGCATCGTCTACTAAAGTAGATGACAGAGTGATAGAAGAAATGCTTCCATTTATCAGAGATCATTATGGAAATCCTTCCAGCGTACATCAAGCTGGGGCAGATGCAAGAGAGGGACTTGACACTTCAAGAAAAAGAGTGGCGCATCTGATTGGATCAAGTCCTGAAGAAATTTACTTTACATCATGCGGCTCAGAGTCAAACAATTTTGCTCTTAACGGTCTTGCAGAAGCAAACCAAGGTAAGGGAAAGCATATAATATCTTCAGTAATAGAACATATTTCAATACTTAATCCATTAAAAGAGCTTAATAAAAAAGGATATGAGACCACTATCCTTCCCGTAGACAAAGAAGGATTTATTAATCCTGAAGATGTAAAAAACGCGATAAGACCAGATACCGTTTTGATTTCCATTATGCATGCAAATAATGAAATCGGAACAATTCAAAAGATTAAGGAAATTTCGCAAATAGCTCGTGGCGCAGGAATAACCTTTCATAGCGACGGTGTTGCAACAGCAGGGATTATACCTGTAAATGTAAATGATCTTGGAGTCGATGCCTTCAGCTTTTCATCCCAGCAAATGTATGGTCCTAAAGGGGCTGCGGCGCTTTATGTAAAAAAAGGCATCAGGATAAAACCATTTATCCTTGGTGGAGTTCAGGAAAAAGGCAGAAGATCCGGTACAGAAAATGTTCCAGGAATAGCGGGGTTTGGCAAAGCATGTGAAATTGCAGAACTTGAAATGAATCCAATCAATGAAAAACTGGTAAAACTCCGCGACAAGCTTTTTAAGGGAATTGCAGATAATATAAAGGAAGTTACTCTAAATGGTACCATGGAAAAAAGACTTCCCGGAAATGTCCATGTGAGCTTTAAATATATTGAAGGCGAGTCAATAGTATTGTTTTTAAATATGCAAAAAATAATGGTTGCTACAGGTTCGTCATGTGCTTCTCAGGCACTAAAAGTTTCACATGTATGCACATCGATCGGTCTTGACCAGGCAACTGCCCAGGGTTCAATTCTGTTTTCAATAGGAAAATTCAATACGGAAGCAGAAATTGAAAGGGTAATAGAAGTACTGCCTCCGATCATTGACAGGCTGAGGAAAATGTCGCCTCTTTATAAAGGTTGATAATTGCGGAATTTAATGACAGCAAAGAATAGTTAATATTGCTTTTATTATCTGATATAATTAAATAAATACCGGACAACAATTTTTTCATTAAGTTATCAACCGAACTGTATTTAAATTTTTTTAATCGGGATTTTTTAACTGATTGTTTTCTAAAGACTTATATTAAAAATAGTGACAATAATTTTAGAATTGGTATATTGAAGATAAAATCAATTATTGTTTAAGTTTTAAAATTATAAATGCCAAAATTTTGAAATTGTTGTATTATATAAGCTCTTAAAGCTTAAAACAAATTTAAATTACAATAATTTGAAAATTTAGAAATAGAGAGGAAATATGTTTCAATATAATGAAAAAGTAATGGATCATTTTGCAAATCCGAGAAATGTAGGTGAGATACCCGATGCGGACGGCATCGGTGAAGTCGGAAATCCGGTTTGCGGAGATATGATGACTTTTTATATAAAAGTTAAGGACAATAAAATTGACGATGTAAAGTTTAAAACATTCGGGTGCGGGGCTGCAATAGCAGTTTCAAGTATGGTAAGTGAGATGGCTAAGGGAATGACTCTTGAGCAGGCATTGCAGATATCCAACAAGGATGTTGCAGATCAGTTGGGAGGACTCCCTGAAAATAAACTGCATTGTTCAAATCTGGGAGCAGACGCACTCCATAAAGCTATAGAAAATTACATGGAACAACATAAGGAGATATAAATGGATGAAAAACAATGTAAATGCCCATATTGCGAACCTGAAGTTAAAGAGAACCTGGCAGATTTATGTTCACCATGCAGCATTGAATCTAAAATAAAACCTGATGAAATTCTTGACTGTACAGGACTGTACTGCCCTGCTCCGGTATTTGAAACCAGGAAAAAAATCGGCACCCTTAAAAAAAACCAGATACTTTTACTGCTTGCAGACGACCCTGCTTCTGAAGAAGATATAAAAGCATGGGCAAAAAGAACTGAAAACGAATTAATCAGTATTGAAAAAGGCAAGGATGCATTTAAATTCTTGATCAGAAAGACATCTTAATTATAATCATAAATTTGATATTATAATGTTTCAGAATTTTTTAAAGACAGCTATCATTAAAATTAACAAAATTTCATTAAACCAGGGAGCATAAAAATGTCAAAGAAAAAACTTTTATATGTTCAAACAAGTGGAATAAACACTCCTCAAAGACTGTATTCTCCTTTTATTCTCGCACAGACTGCACTTGCTATGGATATAGAACCAATATTATATTTTTTAGGAGAAGGCATTACTGTCGTGGTTAAGGGAAATGCTGAAAAAATAAAAATGGGAAGCTTCCCTTCTCTTAAGGAAGTTATGGATCAGACTGCCGAAATGGGAATAAAGATGATGATATGCCAGCAGAGCATGCAGGTTTTTGGCCAGAACTTAAAACCTGAAGATTTTGTAGATTATTCCAAAATTGTCGGTGCCGCAACTTTAAACGATTTAGTTCTTGATGCTGACGGAACAATGTGGTTCTAAATTGATTATATGCTGGCATTGCTTTAAACTTTATTTGGTAAAATAGCTTTGATGAACTCAATCCGGCATATAGGCATATCTTGAATACCAATGAATTACTAATTATTTTTTTAGAAATATTAATTTGAAATTTACTTTATTTTTCAAAAAATCATATTATAATTTAAGTAATGATTTAATTTTCAACTTGAAAATTTAATATATAAAAGGCAATTAATCCTTAGGTTAATTAGCCATAACTACCTCCAAATAATTATTATTAATATGTTTTTTTAAACATAATAATTTAAAATAACGGAGGTAGTTTTTTTATATTAAATTATTTGTAATTTTCTACACTTAATTTATAATAATATCTTGCATTTCCACTATGGGGAGTAGTCTAGTGGTAGGACACATGACTCTGGATCATGGCGCGGGGGTTCGAGTCCTCCCTCCCCAGCCATTTCGGTATCTATGCCGCACAAATCTGATTATTTTTTTAATTATTTAAACCAGAGTTTATTGGTTTATTAATATCTTATCTTTTTCGATAAGTTTCCCTGATATATATCTGTGAATAAGACTTGCTATTAATGTCTGATATGGAATGCCTTCTTCCAAAGCTCTTCTTTGAATATATTCAAGATCTCTTTGAGATATGCGAATATTTATTCTTTTATTTTTA
>JAJFVM010000045.1 GCA_021371805.1 bacterium | reverse complement strand
TTATTTTAATAACATTAATAAGTAAGAGAAACAGAAAACAAAAAACCCAAAAGTAAATATATATCCTATATGATATTATAGAAAAATATGGTTTTTAATTAATAAAATAACCCCTTATTAAGGGGTTATTTTATTAATAACTTTGAAATTATTAATATATCTGATAAATTAATTTAAATCATATTATTTAAATTTCTGGGGCGAAACTTTAAATTGCTTGGTGAAGAGCGACGAGAATATATTTTAAGCCTGATCAATAAGACAGGCAGTGTTAATGCAATAGATATTGCAAAAACTCTCGATATATCTGAAACTACCATAAGACGGGATTTAAACAAGCTTGCCCAAAAGGGGCTTGCTAAGAGAACTTACGGCGGAGCAATAAATATTGATTCTGTCGGCCATGAGCTGAAATTTGAAGTTCAGAAAGAAAAATTCATTGTTGAAAAGAAAAAAATTGCTCTTGCTGCTGCTGGCCTTGTAGAAGATGGAGATGTAATATTGATAGAAGCCGGAACAACCGGTTATCAGACTGCATTAAATATTAAAAATAAAAGACAGCTTACGATAATCACTAACAGCTGTGATATAGCAAGTTTCATGGGGAAAAATAATCCGCATTATAATATTATTCTAAGCGGAGGCATATTAAGCACATACACTCATTCATTAGTCGGGCCTATTGCGGATTGGGCTTTTAATAATATTAATGTAGACAAGGCTTTTATTGGTATATCCGGGATAGACATTAAAAAGGGAATAACTTCTGTCGATTTGGCAGAAGCTCAGACAAAAAAGAATATTATGAATAGCGCTAAGAAAGTTATTGCGCTGTGTGATCATTCAAAAATCGGCCATATTGCCATGAATTTTGTAGCTCCGATAAAATCAATTGATATATTTATAACAGACAGTGAAGCAGATAAAGATTTCCTGGAAAAAATAGGGGAATTGGGAATCACTGCTGTTGTGAAGTAATAAGCCAGCCTATTTAAAATTGTGTGTTTAACTGGAATCCTGATTTTTTATATAAAAAATTCTTTCATATTTGAATATTTTTTATTATTATAAGTCAATTATATAAATCTGATTAATGTAAAGTATATTAATAAATGTTATGCATGAATTAATTAAATTGTGCTTAGTTATCAATTCATTATTAACACACTTGATTTAGATTTGGAGATAAAATGACTGAAAAATGTGAAGAGTGTGGGAAAGATCTTCCTGCGGATTCCGAATCGAGCTACTGCCCTAAATGTGACGCATTGCTTGATAAGAAATTTGACTTGATAGAGGCAAATCTTATTGTTTACAAAGAACTTTCAGATGCCGAAATTGAAATACTCAATAAATTTGACAAAGAAGATATCATAAATCTCTATCTTAAATTGCATGATAGCTATAAAGAAGATGGTGATTTTAACGAATATGAGTGTGCAATTTTAAATAAAATTCAAAATGTTTTCAGTCTGACAGAAAAGGAAATTGGAAGCGATAAAGTTGTAAAATTTGATGGATCCAAAGTAATCAAAAAGCGTAAACCTACTGAATGCATCAAATGCAGCAAGCCAGTTTTGAAAGAGGATTTTGTTTTCTGCCCTTATTGCGGTATCAGGCTGGGATAATCAAGGGACAGATTTCCGCCTCCAGTGGCGCTTGTTTTAAGGATATGTTTGATGACTATAATCAAGATGATCATATAGATACTGATTATATAGACTTTTAAAAAAGATATTCATAGAAAGCGGCATGTGCTGAAACACTGGTTCAATCTCTTACTTTAGGAGTGCAGCCACTGAAATGTCTTCATCTAATTCCTCCCAGTGTATTCCC
>JAJFVM010000043.1 GCA_021371805.1 bacterium | reverse complement strand
TGCTTCTTCGTTCCAATTGAATTCCAGAATTGTTTATTTTTTAAAAAAAATGGTTGGCGAAGGGGGACTTGTTCTTTCGTCTCACTATCGTCTCACTATTGTTCTCTGCAGAGACGCGGACTCCTTCATTTCATTCAGTCCGTCCTTTCAAGTCCCTTAAAACATGCGCTTGTGGCATGTTTTAAATAATTTAACCTTTAACCATTTTCATCATAAATTTGTAATGTTTATTGGTGGGCGAAGGGGGACTTGAACCCCCATGCCCTTGCGGGCACTAGGCCCTGAACCTAGCGCGTCTGCCAATTCCGCCATTCGCCCAGCGATGCCTAATTTATCAATATTACTATATAAATATCCAGCTTAGTAGTATCGGTCATTCTACCTTCTGAATCTACTTCAATCTTATCTATAAACCTGGTTATTATATTTTTCCAGTCAATATCACTTAGCTTACTAATGCCCAGTTTCAGGCTCTTTAAAAATCTATTTAAACTGTTTATTTTCTTTTCTCTGAGCTTTTCTATTTTTTCCTTATTTTTTAATTCAAATATTATACTATTAATTTGCTTTAATTCCTTTTCTTTTTCCTTTAATTTTTCTTCAATATTGGCTTTTCTGATTGATTTAGGTACATTTTCATTCATATAAAGCTCTAACAGTTTATCAATATCCTTATTTATCTTATCTTTCCTATTTTCAAATTCAATAGCTTTAAAGTCGTCGTTTAAGCTTTTACTGCCTTTGTCTAATATATACTTTTTTATGTTGTCAGGATTTAGAAGAAAATATTTTATATCATTTTTTATTATATCTTCAATTAATTCTTTCCTGACTGCTGCACTGGTGCATGGTGTGCCCGTTACTTCTTTTTTCTTCCCCAAATCACTGTATTTATCCTCTTTTGCCTGCTTATTGCTGGATACCCTGACATAACAAGCTACTTTTTCTTCTTTATTCATCACAAATACTTTTAAAATAATAATCTACTGTATTATATAAAATTAAGGTTCTTTTACCAATAAGTCTTTGTCTGATTTAGATAAAATTAATTCATAGACATCAAAGAAAATTTCGTCAGCATTGTTTTCCTTATCATAAATTCTAGTTATTTTATTGATTTCCTGGACCATTTTAAATACTTATTAAGATACTCTTATTAAATATTTTATCTTAAAGTTTAACTCTACTCTTTTAAATAAATGCACAATAATGTTGCTTTTACAACAATTACATAAAAGATACACTCTTTTAAGAATGTTGACAGGATTGTTAACATTACTCCCTTAAAACATCTAAATAAATTGTTATAGTAAATATCAATACATTATCTATATAAGTAATAATTAATACAAATCTTTATTATTGATATAAAAATAAGATAGAAAGAAATATGAAATACTCAAATAAATCTTTTCCTGAAGCCCTAAAAGAAATAATGGAAAAAAAGGATACTGTTCACAGAAAATTAGCTTCTAAAACTAATTTTTGTTTTACTTATTTTTGTGTGTTAAAAAAAAGAAAAAACCATCCTCCTATGGAAACAATAAAAACTATCGCTAAAGGGCTTGAAATCCCTCCGGAATATTTTTTGGAATACAGGGTTGATAAACTTACTAAATTACTAAAGAATTACCCATATGTAACTGATGACGTTTTTAATTATGCGCAAGAGCTTATCAAGAAAAATACTATAGTTCTAGAAGCTGAGTAGAATTTATAATTTAATTTCAAAGCCATATTTCTTTCAATCTCATTTAAATATGTTCTCTTTTTTTTTACAGAATCTTTCTAAAACGAGCTCCAATTAAAATCCCCTGTGGAGCATCCAGTAAAAATCTCTTACTATATAAACTGTTACATCATCTTCAAGCATTATTCCATTATCATAGAGTGCTGTAAATTTAAAAATGCAATCTCTGTCAGAGAAATTAATAAAAGATTCATCCCAAATATATCCTTTCCACTTCTCAGCTGAGGAATTAACAAGATCGGATTCAAATTCAGTACCCATTAATTCAACGTGTATTGAGTCAAGTTCAAATTCTCCTGTGGCATAAGCATTTAATATAAATCTCTCACCATTAAAGTGCGAATTTACTATATCCTGAACATTCTGCATTGGAAATACCAATCATCTTTTTCTGAAGTTTTATTTGCTCTAATAACAAAAATATCATGGACAAAAACAAATACACACATAAATAAATGTAAACGTTTTTTGTCCAATACCTTGAAAAAATTAAAAGAGATTTATCATGTCCAGTTTATTTCTTTTTATATTGTTTGATATTTAATGCTTTCCATTCAAGTAGCGGCTGCTTTTTAATTTTTCTTATAAGCGTTTTATCTGATGTTAAAATTGAAGGAATGATTTCCCCATTATCTAAAAGCCTATCAAGAAATTCCATTTCTGTATCTTTTAATGGCAGTACTGCAGATAGTGCTTTCTTACAATTATTTAGAAGTTTTTCCCCAAATTGTGCAGGTGATGTGTTCTTTTTCAGTATTTCTATATTAAGGGTAGGCATTAATTGTCTGGAAAGTTCAGCTAAATCAAAATCTAAATCTTCTATTGATACGGTTCTCCAGTCTTTTCGGTTCATTGCCCCATAAACAACAAATGCTATTCTAAGATAGTCGTTTTTAATATCGTGCATATTAAGAATCTGGTAGCAATCATAAAGATCTCTTGCCTGTCCTCTGGATAAAAGCGCTGCAAGTTTTCCAGCTGCAAGTTCATGCAAATCAAGAACAGGTATCTTTTTGGCCTGAAAATTACCGAATGAATGTGAATCAACAATGGAAATACCATATAGAGGTTGCCTGTACATAAAATTAATATCAACCTCAAGGTTGCCAGATTGCCCTGTAATACTTTGATACCCTAAACGCCATTTCCCGCCAGCATGTTCTTCAGGCAGTCTTTTTATGATAAACCCTTCGCGCAAAAACACAGCCTGTGCTGCCTGTTCTATCCCCGGCCGCTCTGCAAGCATCTGCTCACGGCCCAATGCGCCGATATAATTAATGTCTATATCTACAGAGAGTCTTGGCAAGTTAAGCAAAAACAAGTTTAGAGCAGTTCCCCCTTTTAGGACCCACTTTCCTTTTAAAAATGGATGAGAGTTTAAAGTGTTAAGAAGATTTATCAAAAGAAGCACTTTTTCAATCATCTCAATTCTAAAGCCGGTTTTTTCAACTATTGGCAGAATATCTGATTCTATTAATTTCATCGTTCTTCCTCCCAGGATTTACTTAAAATTTCAAGCGGGACCATAAGATTCCAGTTCTTTACTAGTCTGCAATCTTTACGACTTTTTCGCGATAGATAATGAGGTTGTCTGGGGCGAAGCTTCTGCAGTGTTTCCAGGTATTTTTCTTCCACCATTAATGCATCCTTATGACTTTCAAGGAAAAATCCGATTTTTGCAGCAGTGGTCTTGTTCTCCAGTAGAAGAACATAAGAGATAACCTGGTCCAGGTCAAAAAACTCTATGGATTCAAGTGATCTCCAAATCTCTTCCCAGCTTCCCGAAAGATCTGGCCTGTCAAGTACATCAACAAATGTCCTTTCAAGGTTGGTTACTTTAAGTTCTACTCCAGAACGATTAAAAACCATGACCCCAAACATTTCTTTTCCTTTTGCACTTAAAGTACTGGGGGTAAGTATACTTTTTATCTCATATTGCCTAAATTTGAGATTAAGTGGTGTTTTACTGGATATATATAGCAGCCTGTTATGTATTGAATAGGCTTTACCGTGAAATTGCAGTGCGGTGTTATATGCAAGAATTGCATCTTTGGCCATCTTTGCTGTCAAAAGATATGGGTCTACAGGAAATGATGATGGATCTGAGCCATAAGGAATTGTTGCATAAAGACCCCGGTGTATATTGATTATCCGGCCTTTTTTGTGATAATAAGCCAGTAAAGACTTTCGGGTATTTAAATTTAAGGATTTTTTACCTAAAAGAAAATGGTCCAACTCTTCTATTGTAAATACAGAGTGCCGCGAAAAGAAGTCATTTAACCCTGAATATTTAAATATTTGATTATTTACTATCATAGTATTAAATATTTTAATACTATAAGGATATTATGTCAAATCATATTTGATAAAATAGATAGATAGTACCAATATTATTAATACTAATAAGCTGATTAATCAAATTTGCATAAAATAAAGTTGCCTCAGAAGTAAAAAATTTAAGTGTGAAAAAGAGAGAGAGATTAACCTTCGGACAAAACCTTAGGTGTGCTCTCTCATCATGATGGCAATAACATACCATCCCAGGCAAAGCTTTGTCAATGGATATGGAAAAATCAAATTTCGTTAACATCTTCATCAGTTTCAGCGTTTATTTCCCTTATCTCTTCAGTGGAGTTTTCCACAACCTCTTTCCTGATGGCTGAACAATACTCGTTTATAGCCAAGATGATCAGTTAATGCCTGCCAATTTCAACTTTTTTAGAAGGGAGGTATTACTGTAGATCAGGCTATCTTACTTGCTCATAGGTATGGTTACTCTGTAGCTTAGGATTAATATTGGTTGGGTAAGTCTTAAATATTTAGTTTTCAAAGACCATTTTTTGCATGGTCTATTTGCCATGCGCTTTTTTGGATATTTGATAATTTAGCTTTTTTTTAGACTTTTTCCTCTCGTTAGTATTTTGAATTTTTAACTGTATTTAAAAGATTTTTTACTAAACCCAGCACGGATTATCTTAAATATTTCTATCCACCAGGTTGTTGCAAATACCACTACTAAAATTATAGGCCAAATATGTAAAGGTATAGATGTTGTATGCAGGTAAGGATATGCAAATGGAATTGTTGTAATTACAAAAGAAAATATAACCATTCCTATAAGCCAGAAAAAACCAAAACGATTGGAAAAAATTCCCTGCTTTAAAAGTGGTAGCTTTTCCTGCTTTAGATTCAGTGCAAGCATTATATGACCAATAAGCCAGGTTACAAAAGCAACTGACTGGGCTAGAACAATATTATTCGTATCATAATATAGCCATAGATATAAACCTAAAATTCCTGCCGCAAGAAAAAAGCCATTTCTAAAGATACGCAATGCAATTGTTCTGTTAAGAAAGTTAGTTATCTTTTGAGGCTTTCTATCCATTACATCAGGCTCAGGTGTCTCAGTTACAAAAATTGTTGAAGAAGCTAAATCCATTAAAAGTTCAATAATAATTATGTGAATTGGAGCAAATGGAAAAGGAATACCTAAGGCTAAAGGAACTAGAAATATAAATAATAAAATTGCTTTTGCTGACAGGTAATATGTAAGGCCTTTTCTAAAGTTATCAAGTGCCTTTCGGCCAATTAGTATTGCATCTGGAAGATGTGCATAATTATCATCTGTTAACACTAAATCTGCTGTTTCTTTTGCAAGGTCTGTTCCAATCTCACCCATTGCAATTCCAACATTTGCTGCTTTTATAGCTGGTGCATCATTGACCCCATCACCAATTACTGCAACTGTATGCCCTTTTTTCTCTAGAAGTTTTACCAACCTTTGTTTTTGAGTTGGAGATGTTCTGGCAAAGACTGATGTCGAAGATAGTTTTTCAGATAAAATTTTATCATCGGCCTTTTCAAGATAATTTCCATCTAGTGTCTCACTAATCAAACCAATGTTTTCAGCAATTGTTGCAGTTGTTGTAGGATGATCTCCTGTTACTATATAAGTAGAAATACCTGCTTTTAGTAGCAATGAAACTGCATTTTTAACACCTTCTCTTACCGGGTCTGAAAGAACTGCCAGTGCTAAAAGTTCTGAATCTTTTGGTGAAGTACCATTGCCCTTGTTATCTTCTTTAAAAGCAAATGCCACAACGCGGCTTCCTTTATTTGTTTCTTTCTCAAGAATTTCCAGTAAATTTTCTTTTTTATAGTTATTTTCGGATTGATTAACTAAGCTTTCTGGTTGTCCCGCAATCGCTAAAATTTGAGAATGGACATTTTTATAAACTAAAATTCTCCATGGATGTTCTTCTGAAAATCCTTTAAAGAGGGCAAAAGAAGATTTGTTGCTTATAATGCCCAAAGCATTCTCAACCGCCTTATCTGTTGGATCATTTGAATATTTTGGCAAACACATACTAATTTTTTTCTTAAGTTCATAATCAAGAAATTCAGGGTTGATTATTTTCCCATCAGGAAGAATGAAATTTTGAACCTTCATTTTATTTTCAGTAATAGTGCCTGTCTTATCTGTAACTATTGATGTAACCTGCCCTAACACTTCAACACCATTAAGCCGTTTGACAACCAGCTTTTTTTCTGCAAGTGCAAAAGAAGCAAGAGCAAGTGACATGGTTATAATAACCGGCGGTTGACCAGGAACCATAAGAAAAGTAAGTGCCAGCCAAGTTATAATCATTTCCTGCAGGTTCAAGCCACGCAAGAAACCAACTGCAGGTATAATCATACTAACAATGACAGCCAGAATTGCTAAAGTCTTTGCAAGACGTGTCATAGCTTGTTGAATAAGAGTTTTTTCTTTTTTTTGTTCCTGAACCTGACGGGCAATAATTCCAAGCTCACTTTTATTTCCAACAGCCATTACAATCCCTTTTCCTTCACCAGTCAGTACTGTAGTTCCTGAAAAGACACTGTTTATTCTTTCTGCAACCGGAGTATCTTTATCAAGCACTAATTTAGCATCCTTTTTAAAAGGATATGATTCTCCTGTCAGGGAAGATTCATCAACCAATAGCCCGAAGGATTCAACTAGCCTGATATCAGCAGGGACTTTTACTCCTTCTGATAGAATTACAATATCACCTACAACAATATCGCTTGTACGGATTTCCTGAAGCAATTCTTCTCTTATTACTTTTGATGTGGGTTGAGTCAATTCTTTTAATTTAGACATTGTGCGATCTGACCTGAATTTATTAATAAACTCTACTGAAATATATGTAGCTACTACAAATACCATAACAATAGCCTCAACCTGTTTTTTAAATATTAGTGAAATAACCGCAATTGATAAAAGAAGAATCATCATAGGTTCTTTTATTCCATCAAGAATTAATTTCCATATTCTTGTAGGCTTTATTTCTTCTAACGTATTTGGACCAAAGGAAGTACGGTTGTCATCAGCTTGTTTTTTTGAAAGCCCTTTTACAGGATCGACAGAAAGTAATTTAATTAAATTCTCAACAGAAATACTCCACCAGTAGTTTATATTATTATTTAAAATGTTTTTTTCTTTTATCTCTTCCATAACAATCTATCTTATATCATATTTATAAAATATTTCTTTAATATTTAATTTCATCCATTAGCTCATTTACATTAATAATCGCTTCGGTAAGGGCCTTTTTGCCTGAATCTGTTGCATAATAATATTTTCTGAATTTCCCGTTTATTAACTTTTTTTTGCTTACAAGATAGCCTTCCCTTTCAAGGTTATGTAAGATAGGATAAAGAGTACCCGGACTGAGCTCATATCCATGCCTGCCAAGCTCTCTTATCATATCCAGCCCGAAAATAGGTTCTTTACTTGCATGGTAGACAATATGCAGTCTTATAAAGCCAAGAAAAAAAGTTCGAATCATTTTTAACCTCATATCTAATTACGTTATCGTATTACGATATTAATATATTAAGATATTAATTTCAATAGAAATAATCACAATCAGTGGATTAAATTAATAAAATTTATTTATTGAATATGATACGACTGGCCAGGCAGGATTCGAACTATAAAATTTTTACTAATAAGTATATTAAACAGAGTTTTCTATTTCGTAATATTTTTATAATAAGAGTTATGGCAGAAAATATCTGGGATTAACCTTAACTCCATTTACTATTACCTCATAATGAAGATGCGTGCCAGTACTAATATCCAGTACTACCCATAACCCCTATTAAATCTCCCTGGCTGACCTTACCCCCACTCTTACCTTTATGAACATCTTTGGGTAATAGATACGCCTTACAAGATCCCAGAGTATTTTCAGAATATTCTGAATTTTCAAATTCAAGATTTAAGT
>JAJFVM010000205.1 GCA_021371805.1 bacterium | reverse complement strand
ACCCACAATAAGCCACTTTTGTCTTTCTTGTGGCGATTTAGAATTTAAAAATAAGTTTAAGTTTTCAACTTCTTCAGTTTTTCCTACGTTCTTATAAACCAGGGAATTTCCTCCTAAATGCCTGTTTATTGGTGTAAATACGGATTATAAGATAAATATAATATTTTAAATATTGTTTTATTTGATTAATAATATGGATTAATACAATTTATATTTATTTATTAAAATTTAGAAAAATTTGAAAGTTGCTTATTAAAATTAAAAAATAATTTGAAAATGTGGCATTAATCTCAGATGAGTTTTTAAACGAAACAGAATACGTTGTAAGTGATTTTTATAAAAAACGAATCAAAGATTTTGTTGTATTAACATAATATTACAATAAAAAATTGCACCGAAATTACACCCATATTACACCATGTAGATGGTTTTTTACACATTCATTATATTCATCATATTTTCTGAAACCATAATTTAATATTATATAAGTTCGTTAAACCCTTCATAACACAATATATGGCAAATATAGTCTAATTTAACGAAATATAAGTCGATGCAACCTCTAAAATATCCTGAAACCCCACCTAATATCATCTAACTTTTTCTATTTAATAAAAAACGCATAATACTTATATAAATTCAGTGAAAAAAATAATAAAGTATCAGAACCAGGATTTAAAAAGCTGAACACTGTCGATATTAATAAAATGGAGATATTAAATTGAATAATTTATTAAAGAAATTAGGATGGAATGCCTTTTTTGGCAAACATTTTAGGGAGTATGCAGGGTTATATGAACCAGCAAGGGTCTCAACTGTATATAAAAACAGTTATAAAGTGTATACTAAAGCTGAAGAGGTCCGTGCAAGAGTTTCAGGTAATTTACGCCAAAATGGACAACTTCCCGCAGTAGGGGATTGGGTAGCCATATCAAAAGAGGACATAGGTTCTGCTGTTATACAAGAAATTCTACCTCGAAAAAACAAATTTTCCAGGAAAGGAGCTGGGAATGTTACTGAAGAACAGGTAATCGTCACAAATATTGACACTGTTTTCATAGTTACCTCATTAAACAAAGATTTTAACTTAAGACGTATAGAACGATACATTGCTATCGCCAATGAAAGCAAAATAGAGCCAGTAGTAGTTCTAAGTAAATTAGATCTTTGCAAAGATGTTGATCAGAAAATAAGAGACGTTCAAGAGATTGTACCTAATACAAATGTGGTTGCTATTAGTTCTATAGAAAATAAAGGCATAGATCAGCTGTCACCTTATCTTAAAGACGGTAAAACAGTGACCCTTTTAGGATCCTCCGGTGTGGGCAAATCTACACTTATCAATATTCTTGAAGGTTATGAAAGACAAAATGTCGGTGAAATCAGGAAAAAAGACAGCAGAGGAAGGCATGTCACAACTGAAAGAGAAATAATCCTTTTAAATAACGGAGGTTTAATTATAGACAATCCCGGAATGAGGGAACTGCAGTTATGGGATGCTGGAGAAGGATTGATTGATCTTTTCAGTGATATTGCAGAACTTGAGATGCAGTGTAAATTTTCTGATTGCTTACATGAAACCGAACCTGGATGTGCCGTCAAAAAAGCAATAAGAGACGAAACACTCTCAAATAAAAGATTGGAAAGTTACAGAAAATTACAAAGAGAAATTCAGGCTGTTGAAAGGAAAAAGAACCCTAAACTTGCAGAAAAAAAGAAATGGAAAGATATAAAAAAAATGGCCAAAGAGATTAAAAAAACCAAAAAA
>JAJFVM010000021.1 GCA_021371805.1 bacterium | reverse complement strand
CTTCAACTGACAGTAGTTTACAATCCGAAGATTTTCATCCTACACACGGTGTCGCTGCGTCAGGCTTTCGCCCATTGCGCAATATTCCCTACTGCTGCCTCCCGTAGGAGTCTGGGCCGTATCTCAGTCCCAGTGTGGCCGGACACCCTCTCAGGCCGGCTACCCATCATCGCCTTGGTAAGCCATTACCTTACCAACTAGCTAATAGGAAGCGGACTCATCCAAAAGCGGAAGCCTTGCGGCTACCTTTGTTATATCAATCATAGAAAGATATAAAATATTCGGTATTAGCTCTCCTTTCGAAGAGTTATCCCAATCTTAAGGGCAGATTGTCCACTCGTTACTCACCCGTTCGCCACTTGCTTTGCAAAAGTATTGCTACTTCCGCATTGCACGTTCGACTTGCATGTATTATGCACACCGTCAGCATTAGTCCTGAGCCAGGATCAAACTCTCATAAAAACTAATAAAAACTGACATTTTAAAAAATTGAACTCGCACTATTTAGTTCTCAAAGAACACTCTGTCTTGCAAACTTATCTAAGTTATCATATACAATTTTTCGTGTCAACAAAAAATTTTTATTTTTATAATTTTTTTGTTTTATGCAGAAAGTAATTGATAACCATTTAGAAATAGATTTAAAAAAAACAATTCACTTCTTTAGAGCATTATGATTATAGCATTACTCAACTATAAGTCAATAATAATTTTACCCTTTTTTACCCATATGTTTTAAAAGGTAACAGGATAATTATTTTTATAAATCAACATCTTTTGCAACATCTTCTGATGAGCTTAAACCAATTTTTCTTGTCTGAAAAACATTCTTTATTTCTTTTTCAATTTCGTCCATTATTTTAGAATTCTGCGTAAGGAATAACTTGGCATTTTCTCTTCCCTGTCCTATCCTTTCACCATTAAAAGAATACCAGGAACCGCTCTTTGCCAATACTTCAGTCTCTGAGCCTATATCAATGATACTTCCTTCTCTTGATATTCCCTTTCCATACATAATATCAAACTCCGCAGACTTAAATGGAGGAGCCACCTTATTCTTGACAACCTTGACTTTTACCCTGCTTCCGACCATTTCCGTACCATTTTTAATGGTATCTATCTTCCTTATGTCAAGTCTCACCGATGCGTAAAATTTTAAAGCTCTTCCTCCAGGAGTTACTTCAGGATTTCCGAACATCACTCCTATTTTTTCTCTGAGCTGATTTATAAATATAACTATTGTTTTAGTTTTACTTACAATACCTGTTAACTTTCTTAAAGCCTGCGACATCAGTCTTGCCTGAAGTCCGATAAAAGAGTCTCCTATTTCTCCCTCAAGCTCCGCTCTTGGAACTAAAGCCGCTACAGAATCAATTACAATAACATCCAGAGCTGTGCTTTTTAAAAGAATGTCGCAGATCTCAAGAGCCTGCTCACCGCTGTCCGGTTGTGATAAAAGAAGTTCTTCGGTGTTTACTCCCAGATTCTTGGCATATAACGGATCTAATGCATGTTCGGCATCGATAAAGGCTGCGATGCCGCCCGCTTTTTGAGCATTTGCAATTATATGTAATGCAAGAGTGGTTTTACCGCTTGACTCAGGACCGAAAATTTCAGTGACTCTGCCTCTCGGTATTCCGCCGACACCTAGAGCCATATCAAGTTCCAAAGATCCTGTAGATACTGATTCTATATCTTTTATCGGACCATTATTACCAAGTTTCATTATGGAACCCTTCCCATAAGCCCTTTCAATTTGAGCAAGTGTGTTTTCAATTATTTTTTCTCTATCCATCCATTCTCCTTAATAAATTAAATTTATAAACTTTAAAAAATTACATCCATATGAAAATATCAATATTTAGTTCAATTATAAAAAAGTTATAAAAAATATTCTCAGATATATTTATTTCTTTATATTTTATGCATATACATATTTATATTTATACAATATGGTATATATTATCATTTATCTAATTACATATAAATACTTATTTAAAAAATTAAATATATATTCACCGGGAAATATTTATCAGATTAAATTCATTATAAACAAAAAAATAACAGTTGTGCTTTTTTTCTAATAATAAGTTTATAAAAAATTATTAATAAATAAAACATGCAACCAAGAACATGACTAATTGATTTACAATCCGTCGTTATCTATAAATATCTGCCGTATGGCTCACTATGATTATTAATCTTTTGCACTATTGCTTTATATCATTATAGCGAACTAATGTTCGCTTCTCAAGAAGTTCTCCAATAAAATTTATACCCAAAAGATTATTGACTAATTGTAAAGCGTAAAAAAAACTACTTTTAATTTTTATCAAGCAAGAATTCTTTTTCAGTAAGATAATCAGGACCTTTTCCGGAAAGAACACTTTAAAAAAGAATCACTTTATCGCAGATATTGTCTTTGAATTCCTTTAACTGCAGGTTCGCAGTTAAACCTGTAAAGTTTACGAGATCTTTCATTCTTGCTATTGTTATGTGAGGGATAAACTTTCTGACATCCTTTTCAAACCCGATACCTGAGAGACTGTCTTCAATTGTATGATATAGTTCCTCAATTTTTTTATTTCCTTCCCCTATAACTCCGTAAAGAATCCTTGAAGAAGAAAATTTAGGGAAACCATCAAGTGAACTGCTTATATCAAACTTAAAATCATTCTTCAATTCTAAAGATGAACTTATGGTTTTATATATTTTATTTATCTCGCTTTTTTTTACATTACCAAGAAATTTTAAGGTAACATGAATATTTTGTTCAGGCACGGGTTTGATATCCTTACTTTCAGCACTCAGTTTTAATGTCAAATCATAAAAATAACTGCGTATCTTATCTGCAAGGCTTATCCCGATAAAAAGTCTTTTAGATTCTTTATCATTTACATGAAATGACTTTTCCAATATAACGCTCTTTTAATTATTGGTCTTAATTCGGTTTATTATTTTCAATTTCAATTCTTAACATATTTAAAATAAATTGAGCAGTTCTGAATTTTATCTCAGTTCTTGTGCCTATGAACTTACTTTCAAATGTTTTAGTGCTTCCGTCAGGCTTTGCTATACAGGAAAAAACAAGACCCGTCTTTTTATCTTTTTCATTGACAGTTGGTCCTGCAAAACCGGTAACACTTATAGCATAATCAGAATTAAATATCTTTTTTGAATGCAGTGCCATCTGTTTGCAGACCTGCCCGCTAACGGCCCCATATTTATTCAGATCCTCTTTTTTTACCTTGAGCAACTTATTTTTTGAATAATTTGAATAAGATATAATTCCGCCTAAAAAATACTCCGAACTTCCCGAAACATCTGAAATCATGCTTGATACCAATCCACCTGTTAAAGATTCAGCCGTACTGATTTTTATTTTTATGTTGCTTTCCGATATACTTTTTTTTAAACTTTCTGCAATTAAATCTTCGTTTTCTCCGTAAATAAAGCCGCCGACTCTCTCCCTGATTTTGTTTGATATGAGAGTAATATTTTTATCATTTGTTTCATCAGAATTTGACTTTGAAACTATTATTAATTTTATAAGCCCGGGGGCAGCAGTTATACCTATTTTTACCCCTATCTTGTCGCCTTCAATATAAATATCCTTTATTTTTTCTTCAATTTCGCTTTCGCTTATTCCTGTTGTCAAAAATATTTTTCTTTTTATTTTTAAATTATTATTGTTTTTGCCTGAAATTTTAATAAGTTCAGGAAGAACATCATCATCAAACATATCTTTCATTTCTTTGGGTACACCAGGTACGGAAAAAATATATTTATGCTGTTTTTTAAGATTAATAAAAAATCCTGATGCACTTCCTATTTTAGGAATTATCGGTGTTGATCCTACGGGAATATAAGATTGTCTTAACAGCCTTTCTTTTAAGTTATCGGTTATAGCCTTTCTTAAAAATTTTAAACTTGTTTCATCCAGACTGTCATTTTTATATAATTTCAATCCCAAAGTTTCCGAAACCGCTTTTCTGGTAACATCGTCATCTGTCGGTCCGAGACCACCGCTGATTATTATTGTATCACTTTGTTTTAAGGCAAAGTTAAGAGCATCCGATATATCTTTTTCTTCATCTTCTATTGTTATTATAAGGTTGCATTCGATACCATTTACGGCAAGTTTCTCAGAAATATATACCGCATTTGTATTTGTAATAAGCCCTAAATTCAACTCTGTTCCTATGCATATAATAGCTGACTTCATTCCCCGTCCATTCCCATATCTTTTTTAAATCTTAAAAAATCCTCTTTTGAAATCAATACTTCTCTTGGTTTTGCACCATCATAACCGCTTATAAAACCCCTGTTTTCAAGCTGGTCGACTATTCTTGCCGCTCTTGAATATCCGATTCTTAATCTCCTTTGAAGCAGAGACGCCGAAGCATGGCCGAACTCGATAAATACTTCCAGTGCTTCATAAATTAAAGAGTCATCTTCCATCTCTTTTTTCTCAATTTTCATATCGGATTCAAAAATATCTTTAAGATTTGAAGATTTTTTCTGATCCTTTATGTAATCGGTTATAATTTCAATCTCTCCGGTAGTTACAAACGCACCCTGGATTCTCTCAGGCCTGGAAAATGACACCGGTGAGTAAAGCATATCCCCTCTTCCTATAAGCTTTTCCGCACCAGGCATATCCAGTATAACTCTGGAATCAGTATTTGAAGCAACATTAAAAGCAATTCTTGACGGAATGTTAGCTTTGATTACTCCTGTAATAACATTTACGGAAGGCCTTTGTGTGGCAATGATTAAATGAATCCCGACTGCCCTTCCCATCTGTGCAATCCTGTTTATGCTTTCTTCAACTTCCGAAGCTGAAACTATCATTAAATCAGCTAGCTCATCTATCAATACCAGAATATAAGGAAGTTTTATCAAATCGGGATCTCTTGATTTGTTTTTATCAACTTCCCGGTTAAATTGCTCCAGGTTTTTACAATTATAATCAGATAAAATTTTTAACCTGTTTTCCATTTCATCTACAGCCCATGACAGTGCAACAGAAGCTTTTTTGGGATTTACTACAACCGGAGCCAGAAGATGAGGTATCCCGTTATAAATACTTAACTCAACCATCTTCGGATCCACCATTATAAATTTTACTTCACTTGGCTTAACTTTTAAAAGAAGTGCAATAACTATGGTATTGATGCAGGAACTTTTACCTGAATTAGTAGCTCCTGCAATAAGAAGATGAGGCATATGGTTTATATCCATATATACAATATCCCCGGAAAGGTTTCTCCCTAAAGGCACGCGCAGTATTTCTCTTAAAACAGTTTGATCGGAAAGTGAATAAACATCACCCAGCGTAACTATGCTTTTTATTTTATTCGGAACTTCAATTCCTATAGCTGACTTTCCCGGTATCGGTGTTAATATTCTTATATCTGAAGAACCAAGTGCCACACAAAAATCGTCTTCCAGGCTTAACAGACGCTGAACCTTTACTCCAGGGGAAAGAGTGAGTTCATATAAAGTCACAGAAGGTCCCCTTACCACGGCAGTAACTTTTGCTGCAAGATTAAAATCTTTAAAAAGATTATTTAAAATAAAAATATTTTCTTTTATATCCTGCTTATATAAGCTGGGTGAAAGAGCTTTGGATTTTTTAAGCAGGCTTTCAGGCGGAAGCCTGTAACCCGAATCTCCATTTTCCTGGTCCGGCATTGACATTTCAAGTTGAGATTCCTTGCTTATTTTTGTAAAAGGCTCTTTGATTTGTTCCTTTGCCTTTTCCGGCATTCCCCTCGGTAAAATATTATCTTTGATTTCAATTTCATTTTCCGGAACCCTGGATGATTTTTTTACATGGTCAATGATATAAGGAAAGTTGCTGTCCGTACTTTTTATTTTTTTATCACCGGCATTATTTGAAGACTGGCCAATATTTTCATTATATTTAATTTCCACACGGTCATTTCCTCTGCCAAGTTCTATGGATTCTCTTTCTAAAACGGAAGAGATCTCTTTATTCTTTATTGCTTCCAGTTTTTTCAACCTTTTCCCTCGGTAAGCTGCATAAATCTTTTTAAATACTTCAACTATCGAAATGTTTGTAATTATAAGGATTGAGATTAAAAGTAAAAATGATAGTATCGTAACGGACCCTGCTTTATTGGTTAGCTTGAAAAGACCATAATATATACCCGAACCTGTTATCCCGCCATGGCTTTTTATGAAAATTTCATCAAAGATATTGTTTATTTCACTGCTTATAGCCAGCAAACCCAGTAAAGATAATAAAAAAAATAAAAATCCCAAACCAAATCTTATTTTTATAAAATCGGACCCTCTTATAAAAAAGCTGATTCCCCAGATCAGTATAAATAATGAGAAAAGATATTTTCCTATACCAAAAAGATAAGATAAAAAATAGTTTATGTATTTTAATGCTACTCCGCTTTCCCCGTTAACAAACAAACTTATAAAAAATAATATTGCAATCAATATTACAATAACCCCGTATACTTCTTTCCTGCTTTTAACATAACTTTTCGGTATGGAGGTATTATCTGATTTGTATTTTTTTTCAGTCAATTTAGATTCAGATTTTGAATTTCGTTTGATATTATTCGCAGTCATCTTTTAAAAACCAAATCGTAAAACTTTTTATTGCTGTTAACCAGTATTATAACTCATTTAAATTGGTAATACCTTAGTTATTACGACAGGTCTTAACCTTATTTTTTTTGCAAGATATTTTTCCAGGCGGTCATTTACATATTTTTCAATGGTAACAGGCGTAGTAATATTATTTTTAAAACAGCTGCCTACTGACTCGATTACAAGATTCTTGCATTCCTTAATAATTGAATCAAAATTTTCAATAAAAGTAACGCCCTTGAATGTTAAATCGGGATTATAAAAAATTTCTTCTTTTTTAAAATCTATGCCCAGTATATTTAAAACCACACCATCTTTTGCAAGCAGTTTCCTGTCTTTTAAAACAATATCGTCAATATCTCCGTATCCAAGCCCGTCAACATACACTGTTCTGGTATTTATGTTTTTAGACACTTTACATAAACTTGAATTTATTTTTATTAAATCTCCATTCTGGGCAATTACAATATTTTCTTCTGGTATCCCTACTTCTTTGGCAAGTTTCCCGTTTTGTACCTTATGCATATTATCTCCGTGAATGGGAATATAATATTTTGGTCTGACAAGGTTAATCATCATTTTGATTTCTTCCTGAGCTGCATGGCCTGAAACATGAACACCTGCAATAGACTCATAAAATACGTCTGCACCATTTTTAATAAGCATGTTAATGATGTTTGCAATTGCTTTTTCATTACCGGGGATGGGCGAAGCGGAAATAATTACGGTATCGCTTTTCATAATCTGAATCCTCTTGTGCTCGTTTATAGCCATTTTATACAAAGCAGAAAGTGGTTCTCCTTGTGTCCCGGTTGCAAGTATTGTAATTTTCTTTAAATTATATTCATCTATCTGATTGATTGGTATTATCAGCTGTTCAGGTATTTTTAAATAACCAAGTTCTCCTGCAAGTTTAATGGTTTTTAGCAAGGATTTGCCGGAAATTGCCAGTTTCTTCTGAAATTTCTCAGACATATCCATTATCTGCTGGATTCTATGAATATGTGAAGAAAATGTAGTAACTATAATTCTTCCTTCTGCTTCCGAGAACTTCTCCAGTAAAACTTTACCTACTTCTTTTTCAGATAACGTATATCCTTCTTCCTCTGAATTAGTGCTGTCGCAGAGAAGCGCCAGAATTCCCTGCCTCCCGTATGCACCTATTTTTGAATATTCCATCAATTTTCCGTCCAGAGGGCTTTGATCAAACTTAAAATCTCCACTGTGAAGTATAGTTCCAACATCAGTTTTTATTACTATTCCAAGTGAATCAGGAATACTATGACATACTCTGAAAAACTCAATTGTAAAAGGGCCGATATTTAAAACATCATCTTCGTTAATTTCATTTAACTCGACACCTTCAAAAATTTGATTATCATTTAATTTAAGTTCAATAAGGCCTTTTGTAAGTTTTGTTGCATAAATCGGAGCCATGATCTCCTTAAAAAGAAAAGGGATGCCTCCTATATGATCCTCATGACCATGAGTTATTATTATTGCACGAAGTTTGTTTACATTATTTTTTACATAAGAAAAATCAGGAATGACGTAATCTACGCCGGGGAATTCATCATCGGGAAACATTACCCCGCAGTCAATGACAATCATGTCCTCATCCTTTTCCAATACCATCATATTTTTGCCTATTTCGTTTAATCCGCCAAGAGGTATTAGTTTTATACTCGATTTTTTAGACATGACTTAAAATTTTAAAAAATATTTTAAATATTATTAGTTTATTTTAAAAATTATTTATAAAAAAAGTTATATTTTAATTTATTATTTATATTATATTATATCCGGAAAGCAATTTGCTAAAAGTTTCTTCTTCTTTGGGTTCCATATCATACAATGGCGGCCTCAGCGGACCTGCGTTCATGCCTTTTAGGTTTAAGGCTTTCTTGATGGGAATAGGACTTGTTGTTATAAAAATCCCGTAAAATATATCCAGGTATTTTTTATGCAGATATGAAGCTTCCGTAATATCTCCTCTTTTTATAAGACTGATCATTTCTTTAATTTCTTTTCCTATAATATGAGATGCCACACTTACGACTCCTGATCCGCCAAGTGCAACAATTGAAAAAGTATCGCCGTCATTTCCGCTGTAAACTTTAAAACCTTCCCCGGCATCTCTGATAATCTCCGCAATTTGTCTAAAATCCCCGCTTGCCTCTTTTATCGCGACTATATTTTTTATTTTTGAAAGTTCAACACATGTTCCGGAACTCATATTGCAGCACGTTCTTGAAGGAACATTATATATAATCATGGGTATATCAACAGCATCTGATATCGTTTCAAAATGTCTTATCAAACCTGATTGAGTCGGCTTGTTATAATATGGAGTGACAAGAAGTAAAGCGTCCGCACCGGACTGCACTGCTTTTTTTGATAATTCAATTGTATGATGAGTATCGTATGAACCTGTTCCTGCGATAATTTTAACTTTATTTTGAAATTTTTTTCTGCCAAACTTAAAAAGCTCAACTTTTTCATCATCTGTTAAAGTTGGAGATTCTCCCGTAGTACCTGCAAGAAGCAGGCTATCGCTGCCGTTTTCAACAAGATATTCCATTAATTTATCTGTTGACTGCCAATTGATTTTAAAATCATTACCAAATGGAGTAACCATCGCAGTTATAACTTCTCCTAAATCCATTTTAATCCTCCATAAAATAAAATTTTAAATTTCAATAAGTGCTTCGAGCCCATAAGAAAAATTCGGAAGCCTATCCAGATTTCTTATAGCCAGAATCAAGCCAGGGTAAAAAGATGACCTGTCAATACTGTCATGCCTGATAGTCAGAGTCTGCCCCTTTGAACCAAAAATTACACTTTGATGAGCAAGCAGACCAGGAAGCCTTATACTGTGAATGTGAATTCCATCAGAAAACGCACCTCTGCTGCCTTCAACTGTTTCTTTTTCATCAGTTAAAAATTTGCTTGCATTAAATTTTTTCTTCTCATTTATCGCTATCGAAGTCGCTATTGCCGTTCCTGAGGGAGCATCCTTTTTTTTATCATGATGCATCTCAATAATTTCACAATTTTCGAAATAAGATGCTGCCAATGAAGAAAGCATTACCATCAGCACCGCACCGATTGAAAAATTAGGAACAATAAATACTTTGCTTTTAGATTTTTTTACTTTTTCCCTGACATTGTCAAGCTCTTCCTTTGTGAGACCTGTAGCACCGACTATAATATCAATTTTACTATCAATTGCCCATAATATATTTTTATACACAACTTCCGGACCGGTAAAATCGATAATCAGGTCAGGTTTTGCAAGTTTTATATCTTCATGATTATCAGTTACTTTGATTCCTGAAATTTCTCTGCCTGTTAATATCCCTATATCTGTTCCTATGTTTATTTTGTCAAACCCTGCAATAATCCTGATATCTTCCTCAAGAATCAATTCGGAAAGCATTGATCTGCCCATTTTCCCGCAGATTCCAAACAAAGCAATTTTTTTCATTTCGTCTCCTTAAAAATTCTTTTATCCACTTCTCCTAAAATTGCTATATTTTTTCTACCCGGATTAAAGTATTTATTTGAAATTTCATATATGTCATTAATGCTTACTGAATCTATTTTATTCAAAATTTCATCAATAGGCAAAACATGATTATCAATTAACAGACTTTTACCAAATCTGAACATCCTCGAACTGATTTCTTCTATATTTAAAACAATACCGCCTTTTATATTTTCTTTAGCTCTATCAAGTTCAACTTCATTTACCGAATTTTTTTTAATGTCTGCTATTTCATTATCTATTATTTCAACAACTTTCCTGGCATTCCCCGGATCGCAGGCAGCATATATATCAATAACTCCTGTGTCCGTATATTGAGTATTGCTTGCAAAAATTGAATATGCAAGGCCTAAATCTTCACGGATTTTTTGAAACAATCTGCTGCTCATACTGCCGCCTATAAGATTCGTAAGAACGGTAAGCGGATATCTGTCGGAACTGGATCGTCTGCAGCCTATACCGCCGTAACAGATGTTTGCGGATTTTATTTTCTTTTTTATTATTTTCATATCATTTCTGATCTCAGGTTCTTTTTTTTCAATGACGGCTTTTTCATTTAATCCGTTCATAACAAAGCTATCGATATTCTTTTTAACAACTTCGACAAGGTCTTTGTGTTTTACATTTCCTGCTGCAGATACAACTATGTTTTTAAAAACAAATCTCTTATTGAAATAATCCCAGACATTTTTTAATTGTATATTCTGCAGAGATTTAACCGTACCCAGAATAGATAAACTTAAAGGATGGCCATTCAGGACAAGTTCATAAAAATAATTATAAATGTCCTCTGACGGAGTATCTTCCACCATCTTTATTTCTTCAAGTATTATTTTTTTTTCAGTATTTAAATTATCCTGCAAAAAAGATGGGTTCAGTACAACATCAAACAATAATTCTGAGCATTTGTCTAAATGAGTGTCAATAAAATCGCAGTAAAAGCACGAGTTTTCCTTATCGGTAAAAGCATTAAAATCTGCACCGACCGAATCAAATTCGACAGCTATTTCCCTGTTTGTTCTTTTTTTTGTTCCTTTAAAAACAAGGTGTTCGATAAGATGAGTTATTCCGTTTAAATCCTTGGCTTCGCCTCTTGAACCACTGGTTACCCATATCCCAAACGAGATTGACCTGAAATAAGGAATATGCTCACTTATTATCCTTATTCCATTTTCCAGCTCTGTAATTTCATAATTTTCTGAATTTAAACTAGACAATAAATATATTAATCTTCCTCATAAAATTATTAAAAATAAAAGAAGTAAAAAATTAAGCTCTTTCCAAAGAAATTTTTCTTTCTTTTTTATCGATAAAAGATACCTTGACAAGTAATTTTTCATTTAGTTTTAAGAAATCTTCTACTTTGTCAATTCTTTTATCTGTAATCTTGGATATATGAAGAAGCCCGTCAATACCGGGAATTATATTTATAAACGCACCGAATTTTGTAATGCCGACAACGGTTCCCATAAACTCGTCTCCTATATTTATATCATCGAGACCTTTAAGAAAAGCTTCTATTTTTTTTCTGGCAAGCAGCACGTCATTCTCATTTGAAGAGATTATTTCAACAACTCCCTCATTGTCTTCATCATACAGCTCTATTCCATCCAGATTGAATTCTTCTTTTAAAGCCTTAATATTTTTACCGCCGGGACCGATTATTTCACCGATTTTTTCCTTAGGTATTCTGAAAGTAGTTATTTTAGGAGCACTCTCTGATAATTTTTCTCTATAATTTGGTATGGTTTCAAGCATTTTACCTAAAATAAACATCCTGCCGGTTTGGGCCTTATAAAGCGCCTTCCTGAGTATGTCCATGGAAATACCTTTTATTTTTATATCCATTTGAAGTGCTGTAATTCCGTTTTTAGTTCCGGCTACCTTAAAATCCATATCTCCATAAAAATCTTCAATTCCCTGTATGTCTGAAAGTACAACAAAATTATCACTGTCTTCGTCTTTAATCAAACCCATGGCAATTCCCGAAACAGGGTTTAATATCGGGACTCCGGCATCCATTAAAGCTAAAGTTGAACCGCAAACACTTGCCATTGAAGTAGAGCCGTTTGATTCCAGGATTTCCGATACAAGTCTTATTGCGTAAGGAAAAGCTTCCTTTTCCGGTATCATAGGTTTAAGAGCACGTTCCGCAAGTGCCCCATGCCCTATTTCTCTTCTTCTGGGACCTCTGAATGGTCCTGTTTCACCCGTAGAAAACGCAGGAAAATTATAATGATGCATAAATCTTTTAAATTCTTCCGCCTCTATGCTGTCAATTTTTTGAGCTTCTTTCATTGAACCCAAAGCAAGAATTGTTAAAGCCTGAGTTTTGCCTCTGGTAAATAATCCTGTACCATGAGTTGTTTCAGGAAAAAGAGATACTTCACAAGTAATTTTTCTTATTTCATCAGCTTTTCTGCCGTCAGGTCTTATCCCCTTTTCAATTATCATTTTTCTTACCAAAGTTCTTTCAAGATCTTTCAAGCTATACGTAATACTTTCGATATCATCGGGATATTCTTCACTTAAATTAACTTTTACTTTCTCTGATATTTTCTTAAGTTCGTCCTGGAAATATCCTTTTTTTGATTCTTCAAGGATCTGACCCATATTACCGGAATTTGTTTTATCTGCAATATAATTAAGTCTTTCTTCTATCGCTGAATAAGCAGCTTCCCTGACCTTATTCTTAACATCTTCATTTAATACGAACTTTACGCCTTCCTGTTTTACACTGCCAATCATTTCTTTAAAATCTTTTTGAACTTTAATCAGCTTTTTAATTTCTTCATGAGCAATTTCTATAGCTTTTAAAATTATTTCTTCATCTGCCTCGTTGCATCCTGCTTCTACCATTAAAATGGCATTTTCGGTCCCGGCAACGATTATATCAATTTTTGATTGTTCTATTTCTTCATAATTCGGATTAATTATATAATCATCGTTTATCTTACCGATTCTTACAGCCCCTATCGGTTCTTCCATAGGGATATCAGATATGGTAAGAGCCATTGATGCACCATTCATAACTAAAACATCGTAGGGATTTATCTGATCGACTGATAGTATGGTGGCAGCTACCTGTACTTCGTTACGCATGTTTTTATCAAACAACGGTCTTATGGGTCTGTCGGTAAGTCTGGAAATTAATATTGCCTTATCGCTTGCTTTACCTTCACGCTTGAAGAATCCTCCGGGGATTTTTCCAGCTGCATACATTTTTTCCTCTACATCTATAACAAGCGGAAAAAAATCAGAGCTTTTCTCAACATTTTCCGACATGACGGCGGTCACCAATACTCCGATGCTCCCATATTTAACCAGAACAGAAGCATTGGTCTGCTTTGCAAGCTTGCCTGTGGAAAAACTTATTGTTTTTCCGCCTATTTCAGCCTGTATGCTTTTTTCTTTATTAAGCTCTATTTCAGTATTATTTATATCTAAAATATTATTCTTATTCTCATCTAAAATATTATCCAAATATTACGAGGCCTCCCAACCTTTTACTTATTTTCTTAAGCCTAAATCTTTTATTAGTTTTTTATATTTTGATAGATCGTGATTTTTCAAGTATTCTATCAGTCTTTTTCTTTTTCCAACCATCATTACTAAGCCCCTTCTGGAAGCATGGTCGGTTTTATTTAATTTCAGATGTTCATTTAACCTGTTTATTCTTGTAGTCAATATTGCTACCTGAACTTCTGCTGATCCCGTATCATTTTCATGAACTCTAAACTTTTCAATAAGGTTTTGCTTATCTGTTTTTGTAATAGACAACTTCTACCTTCACCCTTTCAAAATATTTTAGTTTCTCAATTTACCATAACATATACTTTAACACAAATAGATATTATTACTAAATTATTTCAAACAAGTCAACAACTTTTTTTCATAAATCAATATTTTACCATTTTATTTTTTTATTATTAAGAAAAAACTTTAAAATATTAAACTTTTAAAATATTTTGTTGATTTTAAAATATTCAACGCATTTTCCGATATCGATATTTATTTGATTTATCAAATCCTGCGGTAAATTAAATTTAACTTCATTCCTCAGGTATTTCAAGAATTTAACGGTTATTTTTTTTGAGTAAATGTCATTTTTAAAATCCAGCATATGCGCTTCTATTAAAGTTTTCCTGTAACCAAAAGTAGGATTATTTCCTATATTTATCAAAGAAGGAAAAGTCCTTGTTTTGTTTTCAATTTTAATTCTTCCTACGTAAACTCCTTTTCTGGGTATTACATATGAATCTTCAATCTCAATATTTGCCGTTGGAAATCCAATGCTCGTCCCTCTGGAAAAACCTTTCTGCACTACACCGTCAATAGTCGGATAACGGCCTAAAAACAGTTTTATCTTTTCAATATCACCGTCAGCATATAATTTTCTTATTACGGTACTTGAAACAACAACATTGTTTATCTTTAATAATTTAACAGCGTTCACAGTTCTGTTATATTTATTTAAATATTCTTTTAAAAATATAAAGTCACCCTTTGCATCTTTGCCAAATTTAAAATTTTCCCCGATGAATACTTCCCTGGCATTTATTTTATCAATTATTATTTTACGGCAAAAATCCCCGGCACTTAAATTGGCAAATTCCTTATTAAAACCGACACTTATAATATAATCAACTCCAAGATTGCTTATCATCCTTATTTTTTCTTTGAAAGGCATTATCAGCTTTTTTTCTTTTTTGCCGCTTATTATATTAACTGGAGGGATATCAAAAGTAAGAGCAATACTGCATCCGCCAATTGTTTCAGCTCTTTTTATGCATTTTTTTATAATATTCTGGTGGCCTTTATGTATTCCGTCAAAAAATCCGATAACCAGTACATTTGTACTTTTTTGAAAATAAACATCTCTTAAATCATTAAAATTTATTATCTTCGTCAAAATTAACCTTGTTTTTTTACATTAATAAAATAATCGTTTGATAATATTAAAACATGTTTTAACAAAAATCTTCAACTAAAATAGATTTGGTTAATTTTTCCCCGCCGGCAAGATTATCACCTGTATTAAACCTGGTGATAGATTTATGTAAAAAACATTTGCCGCGGTTCGTTGATTTAACTAAAAAGACATCATTTTCATTTATGGTCTTTTGTTTTGTTTTATTAATATTTATCATATATCCATAAAGAGGATAATTATCCGCCAGCATCTTTAAATATCTGCTATAAACGTAAACTGTCTTTTTTTTGTCTGCAATATCATTGATCGGAATAAAATAACTGCAATCCAAAATTCCACTTAAGTCTTCGTCATATTTAATATTTGCATATTTTTTTATCAGCTCCTCTAAACCGGCTGCATTATTTAAATAAAATTTTCCGATTCTTGTTCTTTTTAACTTTGACAGCACTGCACCGCATTCCAATCTTTCCCCCAGGTCACTGGCAACAGACCTTATATATGTGCCGGCACTGCAGGAAATTTTAATACAGAATTCATTCAAGTCAAAACTTTCAAGCTTTAAATCATATATGCTTACCTTATTTTCAGTTGTTTCAATTTCGATGCCTTTTCTTGCGTAATCATACAGGTGTTTGCCCATTTTTTTCTTTGCGCTGAACATGGGTATCTTCTGCATGTAATCTCCCTTGATGCTTTTTAAAACTTCTTTCAGCCTTTTTTTACTTATCTTTTTTACCGTATTTCTTTCAAGTATTTTGCCCGTAATATCCCATGTGTCGGTTTTTATACCCAGAACTATGTTGGCAACATATTCTTTTTCCATTGAAAGAAAATTATATGATAACTTGGATGATTTATTTATTAATAGAATTAAAAGTCCTTCAGCGAAGGGATCAAGCGTTCCCGAGTGGCCTATTTTATTAAAAAAAAATTATTTTTTAACTTTCTTATAACATCAAAAGATGTCGGACCGGAAGGCTTGTCAATCAAAATAAGTCCGTTGTATTTTTTAAATAAATCTGATTTCTTTATTTTATCCATTATCAAAAAAAATTACTTTTCATAATAAAAAAATATAAACAAGAAAAAAATTACAATTATTCATTATTCTTTAGCATTTATTTTCTATAGCTCTTACCAGATCAGTTACTATGTTTTTCAAATCGCCCTGAGCTGCATAAGCGGCAGCCATTTTATGTCCGCCTCCTTTGAAAAAATTGGCTATAGCTGCAACATTGACTCCGTTATTTGAAGCACGCAGTGATACTTTATAAAATTCAGGACCGATTTCTTTAAAAAGAGCCGCGACTTTTACATTTTTGGCAGTTCTTAAAAGCTCGATAATCCCATCATTTGATGAAAAAGGAAGGTTAAGCTTTTTTAAATCTTCCTCCGTTACATATGAATAAATCAATTTATCCTCTGAAACCAGTTTTACTCTCTTTAAAACAAGTTCTAAAAGTTTAAACCTGTTGACAGGCTCACATTCATAAATGCTGCTGTAAATATAAGACGGATTTATATCATATTCCAGAAGGCAACTTATTATTTTATGAACTTCCTTTGTTGTATTGGAATACTGAAATTTTCCGGTATCCGTAAGTATCCCAGTGTACAAACCAATGGCAACTTCTTTGTCAATGTATTCTTTGAAAAATTTGTTGAACAGTACAAAAACAATTTCCGCAGCCGCTGAT
This sequence comes from bacterium, assembly GCA_021371805.1. Lineage (GTDB taxonomy): Bacteria > Actinomycetota > Humimicrobiia > Humimicrobiales > Humimicrobiaceae > JAMDDL01. The sequence continues at coordinate 1,997 of JAJFVM010000021.1, read as the reverse complement.
TTTGTTGAATCTACAATATTAATATCACCAAAATTCGTATTGCTTAAATGATGATCAATATTAATAATTGAAACAGCATGCTCTTTTATATTTATTCCCTCTAGTTTTACCCTGCTTAAATCTGCACAGTCTAAAAATACTGCAACATATTTATTTTTAATATCAATTTCATCCATATTTTTAAAAACATTTTTAACAAACGGCAGAAATTCATATTGATAGGGCATTTCACTGCTGCATATTATATAAGCTTTTTTACCAAGATTAATTAACAACTTATAAAATGCTACGGAAGAACCTATTCCGTCACCGTCAGGATATTGGTGGGTAAATATTATGAAATTACTGTTATTATTAATTACAGCAACAACTTTTTTAATATTATCAGTCGGATTCAATTATTAAACACCAGTCTAAGATTTTTTTTCTTTTATTTTTAAATTTTCCAGAATTTCATTAATTCTCATGCCCCTGTCTATAGATTCATCATAAAAAAATTTGATCTCAGGAACAGTTTTTAATTTTATTCTTTCAAACAGTTTCTTTTTTATAAAACCTTTACATTTATTTAAGCATTCAAGGCATGTTTTCAAATTAGCTTCTTTATCCATTACTGTGATATATACATCCATATAATGATAATCTGAGGACAATTTTACATAAGTAACCGTTACAAATCCCACCCGGGGATCTTTTACTTTTGTATTTATTATAAAGCTTATCTCTCTTTGCAAATCTATTTCAATTTTTTTAATTCTATCCATAGTTAAAAAATGTCATATAATAAGATTAAAATTTAAAAAATTAGAGAACATAAGATTATTTCATATAAAAGGAAATTCAGCCAGCTGTTTTTTAAAATAAACTAGCTTTCGACGACTTCTTTTATTTCATAAACTTCAAAGAGATCGCCCTTGTTTATGTCCTGGAAGTTTTCTATCTTTATTCCGCATTCATATCCTGCAGCAACTTTTTTAACATCTTCTTTAAATCTGTGAATTGAAGCAATTTTACTGTTAAAAACTACTTTCCCATCCCTTACGATTTTAACAAGATTATTTCTTTCAATTTCTCCTTCAGCAATATAGCATCCTGCAACTAATCCGACCTTAGGCATCTTAAATACTTCTCTGACCTCGACTCTTCCTTTTTCAAATTCTTCAGTTTTAGGTTCAAGCATACCTTTAAATGCCAGAATCAATTCATCTATCAGCTTGTATATTATTTCATAGGTTCTGATTTCGACTTTTTCAACTTTAGCCATTGCTTTTGCTTTTGCGGTTGGAACTACTCCGAATCCTATAACAATTGCATTTGAAGCAGCAGCCAGGTCGATATCACTGTCTATGATTGCCCCAACACCTTTATGAATTATGTCAATTTTTACCTGCTCTGTTTCTATTTTTTTCAGAGCCTGTTCTACTGCATCCAGAGAACCATTTACATCGGCTTTTAAAATAATTCCAAGTTTTTTTACTTCATTTAATTTTGCAACCTCAGATAACTGTTCCAGTGATATATGCCTCTTACTTTCAGAAATTTTCAGAAGATTCTCCGCATATAGTTTTTTAGAAAGAAGTTCTTTTGCAACTTTTTCATTTTTTACAATAAAGAACTTGTCTCCGGCTTTTGGAACAAAAGAAAAACCCAATACTTCAACAGGCTGTGATAAAAAAGCCTGGCTTATTTTATTTCCCTTATCATCCTGCAAAGCTCTGACTTTACCGTATGAATTGCCTGTAATAAAAAAATCTCCGATTTTTATTGAGCCTCTTTTGACAACAATAGTTCCTATTGGACCCATTCCCTTATCGAGTCTTGATTCTATTATAATACCGTAACCTTCGGCACTCGGATTTCCTTTTATATCATGCATGTCTGCTACAAGCAATATCATTTCCAGCAGCGTTTCTACATTGATTCCCTGTTTGGCGGAGATCTCCACAGTAATCGTATCGCCACCCCAATCTTCAGGAGTAAGGTCTCTCTCAGCAAGC
>JAJFVM010000011.1 GCA_021371805.1 bacterium | reverse complement strand
GCTCCAAATGATATATCAAGACCCCTTGCAATCATAAGAGGTGTGAGTCCCAAAGCCAGTATTCCTGTAATTACCATATTCTTAAGAAGAATACTGATATTATCATAAGAAAAAAATGATTTATTCATCAAAGCAAAAAATAAAGTTAAAGCTACAAGAACAACTAACAGTATCAAGGTGTCTGTTAATTTAAAACCCAGCTTTTTTTTATCACTTAAATTCTGTTCCATTTGTTTATACCTTTCGTTCATTAGGTTTAATCTTCTTTTAATAAGCTCTCAGGTAGTAGCACAATGCATTAATTCTTCTTGTGAAGTATTTTTTGTAATAAACTCTCCTGCTATCTTCCCGTCCTTCATTACCATAACTCTGTCTGATATCGATAATATTTCCGGAAGTTCTCCTGACACTATTAATACTGCTGCTCCTTGTTTACATAAATCTTCCGCAATTTCATAAATCTCAGCTTTTGAACCAATATCGATACCTCGGGTCGGCTCGCTCATCAGAAGTATTTTTGAATTTCTCTCAAGCCATTTTGCAACTACTACCTTTTGCTGATTCCCACCTGAAAGACTGTTTGCAATGGTATTTAACCCAGGAGCTTTTATATTTAGCTTATCAAACCATTTTTTAGCATGAGTATTTTCAATTTTTTTATCAAGCATGAAACCATTTCCGATTTTCTCCAGATTTGTTGATGTAATATTTTGTTTTATGCTTAAAGGAAGAGCTATTCCTTCTTCTTTTCTGTCATATGGAATATATCCCATCTTGTTTAATTTTGCCTTATAAGGATGATGTATTTCTATTTTTTTACCCTCAATATAAACATCGCCGCTGCTTTTCTTCTTGTCCCCAAACAAAACCGAAAACAATGTATGAGTACCTGAACCAAGCAGACCAAAGAATGCAACTATTTCGCCTTCTCTAATACTAAAGTTAATATCTTTTAATTTATCAAGGTAATTAATATTTTTAACTTCAAAAATAACTTTACCTTTTTTGATATCCTGCTTTTTGTACTGTTCAGACAGTTTTCTGCCTACAATCATATTTACAAGTTCAGATTTGCTGGTATTTTTGGATAATACTTCACCAACTTTTTTTGAGTCTCTTAAAACAACAACTCTGTCGGTAAGTTCAAATATCTCTTCTATCCTATGAGTAATATAGATAATTGAAACTCCATCTGATTTTAACTTTCTTATTACGGAATACAGACTTAATACATCCTTCTCCGATAAAGCAGATGTCGGCTCATCCATTACAAGTATTTTTGCTTTTTTCATGATTGCTTTAGCTATTTCAATCAGTTGCTTGCCGCCAACATTTAAATTTTCCATATATTCATTCGGGTTAATATCAGAGCCAAGGTTATTTATTATTTCTTTTGATTTTTGAATCATTTTGCCCCATCTGATGATGCCCAATTTATTTTTCTGTATCTGGCCTGCAAAAATATTTTCAGCAACAGTTAACGAATCAAAGTTATTTAACTCCTGATATATTACCCTGACGCCTGCTTCAATAGATTCTCTAGGATTTGTAAATATTTTTTTTTCTCCGTCAATATAAATTTCTCCTTCTTCAAGTGAATAATCTCCTGAAAGGATTTTTATCAGCGTTGACTTTCCAGCACCATTTTCACCAAGAAGACCAAGAATTTCACCCTTTCCAAGATTAAAGGAAACATTATCCAATGCTTTTACCCCGGGGAAATTTTTTGAAATATTTTTCATCTCCAATATATTATTATTGTTCTCACTTTTCAATTGAGACCCCTTTTTTTATTAATTAAAAAAATAACTTGTAATTTATTAATACAAAAATTTCAACATAACAAATTAATAATAAAAATGATATGCTTTTATATGCTTAATTAATATGCATTAATATAATTTTTTCCAATATTAATTTATATAGCCAATTAATATATTTGATCTATTTTAAATTTAAAAAATTAAAGAACCCTAAATTAAAGTAATCTACCAGTTTATTTAATTAAATTATGATAATCAAAAACTAAAATACTGCATCAAAATTCATAAAAAGAACAAAACCTAATTTTAAATATCCGGGGAATTCTGTCCCCCCGGATATTTTTTATAACCTAAAATAGATTTTTAGTAGCTTACTAGCTTTTTGGATAATATTGATCAATATTATCTTTGGTAATAATTACATTTTCAACAAACATCTCTTTTGGAACTGCCTGCGCTCCTCCATACATAAATGCAAGTGCACCAGGAATCAGATATTGGCCATAATTTTCAGGAAAATATGATGAATCACCATCTACAACATTATCTCTGATAAGCTGCATACCAAGTTCATCAAGACCTTGAGATGCTAGCAAATAATTATCTGCATTCCATCTGCCTAAAATATCAGCAGCTGCCTGGAAAGCAGAAGCACTTTGATCATTTAAACAGAATACAACAAATGTTTTGTCTTTTGGATATTTTGACAGGATATCCTGAAAATCTTTTTTAGCCTTTTCGGTTGAAGATGAATCCGCCTGAGCCCAAACACCCTTGCCGTCTTTTTTTTCAGGATCAGCTACGTCACCGTATTTTTTAACCATTTCATCTACCGAACCTTTTATTCTTAAGAATACGGTTTCGCCTACTAACGGATTTGTCTGATAAAGTATTCTGTCTATTTTATCAATTCCTCCCGCTTTTTCAATCTGCTCAATCATCCAGTCTCCAGTTAAAACTGCAGTTCCATAGTTATCAACACCCATGAATGGAAAATCTCCAACCGGAACATCAACAGCTATGACAAATATATTTTTATCTTTAGCTTCTTTTGCAATCTGGTCATTAATCTTTGCATCAAATTGGAATTCAAGAAATACTTCAGGCTTCTTATTAAATATAATATCTTTATTCTGAATAGCAATCTGGGGATCTGAAGCATTATCAAGAACTGTCAAATCAGCATCGGCACCGCCTGCAAGTTTCCATTGCTCAATTATCCCATTTTCAACTGCTGCGCAGAATGGAAATGACTTTATAATATTTGCAAATGCAAGTGTATGGCCTTTTGCCGGTTCACCATCATATTTTCCTGCTACAGCCATTGCCCTGAAATCCTCATATGTTTTTCCGCCTGCAGCAGTTGTTGTTTCTGCAGCAGTAGTTTCTGCGGCGGCGGTTGTTGTTGTTTCCTGTGCAGCTGTAGTTGTAGCAGCGGTTGTTGTTGTTTCCTGTGTTGTCGTTTGGCAACCGGGAATTATAGCCATTGTTGCAACCAGCACAAGAACGAGCCCCAGAATTACACCCAATTTTTTCTTACTCATCTTTTCTTTCCTCCTGTATTTTGTTCTTTTTACCTTTTTATTAAATAGGCTCTAGAATTAATTTACTCTTCCTCAGCCTAACCTTCGTCTTCATATACTTCCATTAACATCTTGCCTACCAACCTGTAACTATCACTTACTTATCCTCACATTAATCTTAAAGCAATTTGCTATCTTAATTTCTACCTGAGTATTATTTATAAGCTTTAAGTTTTAGACTTATCACTTTTTCCCCTCAAGAGCTTTTACAAACTCTTTGGCAGCAGTTGATGCATCGGGTGCATAAAGCTCAATACCATACCTGTCTGCAAATTCTCTTGTAACAGGAGCTCCACCTACAGCAAGTATTACGTGTTCTCTTAAGCCTGCATCTGCTATTGCGCTTATATGAGAAGGAATATTTCCAAGTGTGGTGGTAAGAAGACCTGAGAATGCTACAATGTCAGGATTATTTTCTTTTATTGCTTCTACAAATTTAAGATAATCTACATCTATTCCAAGATCTATTACTTTAAGCCCCTGGCCTTCCGCCATGGTTATTACTAGATTTTTACCTATATCATGAAGGTCTCCTTTTACGGTACCTATTACAACTGTCCCTTTTTCCGATACATGAGAGCCGTTTTTCATGAAAGGCTTAAGTACTTCCATAGCTTGCTTCATTGTCTTGGCCGAGAGCAACATGTCGGGCATGTAAAGAGAACCTTGTGAGAATTTATCTCCTACATATACCATTGCTTTTGAGAGGGCCTTATTTATTATGTCATCTATTTTTATGTTTTGGCTTAATGCTTTTTTTACTAAGGGCTCTATATCCTTATATGATCCTTTAACTGTTGTGTCATAGATTTCATC
>JAJFVM010000006.1 GCA_021371805.1 bacterium | reverse complement strand
AAGATAAAAATGAAAAGAGGTACGGTCTTAGCGGCTCTCCGACTCAGGTTGAAAAAATATTCCCTCCGGATGAAAATGCGGATAAAGAAATATGGGAAGGAAGCGGTGAAGAGCTTGCAGACAAGATGACCGAAAAATTAAAAGAATTAAAATTCATATAAACCGATATGCATTTATCTTAAACATAAGTGTTGAGATAATTTTTCAGATCAAAAAATATAAACAGTAAATAATATAATTTATTATTACAATTTTTAAAAATAATCAAAGGTGTTTGACAGATGAAAAAGTTAATAATCCATCAGGATTTGGTAAATAATGAAATAGCGGAAAAACTTATGAAAATATGCCCCTTTGGCTCAATTGAGTATAAAAACGGGAATTTAGATATAAACGCAGGCTGTAAAATGTGCAGGCTTTGTGTTAAAAAAGGCCCGAAAGGTGTTATAGAATTCGTCGAAGAGCAAGTTACTCAAGTTGATAAAAGTGCTTATAGGGGAATCACGGTTTATGTAGATCATGTGGGAGGAGAAATTCACCCGGTAACTTATGAACTTATCGGTAAAGCAAAAGAACTTGCTGCCAAGGTTAACTATCCGGTTTACTGTATCTTTCTTGGATATCAGATTTTGGATAAAGCCGAAGAACTTCTTCATTATGGCGTAGATGAAGTGTTCGTATATGATTATAAAGAGCTTGAACATTTCAGGATCGAACCATATACCGCCGCTTTTGAGGATTTTATAAACAATATAAAACCTTCCGTCATTTTGGTTGGTGCAACCACCATAGGACGTTCACTGGCACCAAGAATTGCAGCAAGATTCAGAACGGGTTTAACTGCGGACTTTACTGTTCTGGATATAAAAGAAAATACCGATTTAATTCAGATAAGGCCTGCATTTGGCGGAAACATCATGGCTAAAATTGTTACGCCTAATTCAAGACCTCAGCTGGCAACCGTAAGATATAAAATCATGACTGCTCCCGCAAGAACCGAAAAAACCAGTGGTAAAATTACCGTATGCAGCATGGATGTTGATAAATTCAAGTCCAATGTTGATGTTATAAAGGTGACAAAAAAAGAACCTGAGGAAAACATATCTGAAGCCGAGATAATAGTTGTTGCAGGCAGAGCAATTAAAACCCAGAAGGACATGTCGCTTGCCTACGAGCTTGCGGAAGTGCTGGGAGGAAATTTTGCAGGAACAAGGCCTATGGTAGAAGCAGGCTGGATTGATGCAAAAAGACAGATTGGCCTAAGCGGAAGAACCGTAAAGCCTAAACTAATAATAACTCTTGGCATATCCGGTGCAGTCCAATTTACTGCAGGAATGAAAAGTGCGGATTATATTTTTGCGATAAATAAAGATCCTAAAGCAGCAATATTCAATGTCGCTCATTATGGAATAATCGGCGACATTTATGAAGTTGTTCCAAAATTAATTGAAAATATCAAACAAGTAAAAGGATTAACCGGGGAACTTCCTAAATATGCTGCTCCGGTATCCAGGAATTAACAGGGGGGAATATAAATGTTTCAAAGTTGTCTTTGTAATAAAGTTTATAAAAAAATAGATGACAGTGACATAAAATTTTTACAGGATTTACTCGGCAGTGAAAGAGTTTTTTCCGGAAGTAATATTAACGAAGATTACAGCCATGACGAACTTAATACCGTAAAAGCTTATCCTGAAGTTCTGGTTGAAATTACAAACACTCAGGAAGTATCAAAAATAATGAAATATGCTTATGATAATGACATTGCAGTGGTTGCAAGAGGTTCAGGTACAGGACTTGTAGGAAGCTCAGTTCCGATTCATGGCGGAATCATGATCAGCATGTCAAAGATGAACAAGATTCTTGAAATTGACGATGAAAATCTTACTCTTACAGTAGAACCAGGAGTTCTTTTAATGGAAATTGCCAAGTATGTGGAAGACCATGATTTATTTTATCCGCCCGATCCCGGTGAAATCTCCGCTACCATCGGAGGGAATATAAGTACAAATGCCGGAGGCATGAGGGCGGTAAAGTACGGAGTTACGAGAGATTACGTTATGGGACTTGAACTGGTACTTCCCAACGGAACAATATTAAATGTCGGAGGTAAGGTAGTTAAGGACAGCTCAGGTTACAGCATTCTTGATCTTATCTGCGGTTCAGAGGGAACACTGGCAATAATAACAAAAGCCATATTAAAGCTGCTGCCGCTTCCCAAGAAAGTCATAAGTCTCCTTGTTCCCTTCCCCAATCTTGATACCGCAATAGGCACTGTTCCCAAAATAATCAAGGCAAAAAAAATTCCTACCGCAATTGAATTCATGCAGAGAGAAGTAATAATTGCGGCAGAACAATTCCTTGGAAAAAAGTTCCCCGACAACAGTGCAGACGCATACCTTCTTCTGACTTTTGACGGCAATACAAAAGAAGAAATAGAAAAAGATTACGAAGTGGTTGCAAATATATGCCTGGCCGAAGGTGCTTATGATGTTTTTATAACTGATACGGATGAAAGAAAAGAAGCGGTATGGTCTGCAAGAAAAGCATTTCTTGAAGCAGTAAAAGCATCTACTACCGAAATGGATGAATGCGATGTTGTTGTACCCAGAAACAAAGTTGCCGAATTTATAAAATATACCGACAGCCTGCAAAAAGAATTCAGCATTCGAATCAGAAGTTTTGGTCATGCAGGAGATGGCAATCTTCATATATATGTTTTAAAAGATGATCTCGACGAGCAGACGTGGAAAGAAAAATTGGCTGCGGTATTTGATAAGATGTATGACAAGGCAGAAGAACTCGGCGGTCTTGTTTCGGGAGAACATGGAATAGGTTATGCAAAAAAGGAGTTTATTTCCAATCAGTACGGTAAAGAATATATGGAGCTTATGTTTCATATAAAATTGGCATTCGACCCTAAGAATATACTTAATCCCGGTAAGATCTGTGAAGGTTAAGCATAAGAAACTGTTTTACTTGATATAGTGCTGATATTCAGAACCTGTAATTAAACAAGAATAAATTATATAAACAAAAAAGATCATTCAGTTTAAGAAATAATTAATAGACAACCAAGGAGTCAAATAAGGCCGCTAATAGTTTTTAAAACCTCCTGATGCATGATTAATAAAATCATATCAGGAAGTTAATTTTTATTATGGCAAATTGCAATGTTAAATTTGAAATATCAGCAATATCCATATAAAATTATGTTTTCTTCCTAATATTAAATATTTTAGATTTTGTATATGTGCGATAAAAAGAAACCTAAAAATCCATACACGACAACATCGGTAGTTTTCCTTATTTTAACAATTATCTTTATATTTGTAATATTTTTACCATCCATTCTGAATATGGACATGATGAGGTGGGGATTCGGTATTGCCTTTATTTCCTTTTTCCTTGTCTTGTCTTTTGCAATTACTTCAGGTATTTATGCTTCAATGGCCAGAAGATTAAACAAGGTTTTCTCTGAAGTCAATCTACTCGCTCATTGGGAATACAGCCCGGAAGAATGGGGCAGATATTACAAAGAGGAATTCAAAAAGCAGAAATCCGAAAAATGGGGTATTTTTATTATGATAGCCATCATTACAATAGTAGTTGGCGGAATCTTTATTTTGACCCATAAGGATGCATGGAAAGTACTATCTGCCGTATTTCTTGGTTTGCTGATGCTTCTTGCTATAATTGCATTTATAATTCCCAGAATTAAATATGCTAAAGATAGTAAAAATATCAATCCCGAGGTTTATATAAGCTTAAATGGAATTTATCTTGCAGGTGAATTCCATTTATGGAATTTTTTAACCTCAAAGTTAGAAAAAGCAAGTTTCAACGAAAACAAAATGCTTATTATCGTAAACTATTCTTACATGACAAGAACAGGCGTAAGCCATACAAATGTAAGAATACCTGTTCCATTATTAAAACTTGGGGAAGTAAAAGTTATAGTTGATAAATTAAACAATACTTAAATAATAAATTGTTTTAGGATTTAAATATAAAATTTTTTCGACAAATCTTATTGCCTGATCGAAAGAAAAATAATTTTCTCTGATCTTTTAATTGTAGTTAATTATTATAGCTTCTCTGTTCTTTTGATGATACATCTGCCATATTTACTTAACAAAACTTTATTGTATTTGAATCCCTATTTATATTATTTCCAGACTTTCAGCTGTTTAAACTTCAACTTATCTCGGACTCAAGTTCTATTATTTTATCATGTATCTCTTTCCTGGTTTTATCTTTGGTTATAAGTATAAAAAGATCAATGTCTGATCTTGAAGTAAATTCTTTCCTTGCAAGACTGCCATAAAGGATAATAGCTTTTACATCTTCAATTTTGCAAAGTTCTTTTGCTATCTTTTTAAGTATTCTCTTCATAAATCTTTACATCAAATCTTTTTTCAAAAAATTCAATTATTATCTTAAGATTATCTATTACTGCCTTAGCTCTTTTTCCATTAATTCCGTCATAACCCAAGTCACCATATGCAAACCATACCATACGCATTGCTTTGTTTATTTCAGCAGGAAAATTTTTATTTGAGTATTCATGCCTGCTCTGGTGGTCACCAAAATGCTCTCCTTCAATCTCCCATTTTTTATCCTTTCATTTTTCGTTATTGTAACGAATTATAGCTGTTTTGTTAAGTTTTTCGTTATTGTAACGAAATATAAATATTTTAAATGTGGGCTAAATATTTAGTTAATTCTACATTATTCATTTAAAAGTTATATTCCGTATATCTTTCCGTCGGGAGAAATATCTATATTAACTTCATCGTTTAACATTATGGTTTCTACCTTACTTGTTGTTTCCTGATAGAGGTTGGATATGATGTTTATCCATCATCATTAGATATATCAGCACTTATTAATCTTTATGGAAAAGACGGATTTGGTATTTAAAATAATTAAAAAGTAAAGACAAGAAACCTTTTATTTATTTTCCACTCATAGGACACACCAAGCAAGAAAGCGTAAGCCAAAGGTTACAAAGATATAATGCTGGTATTAGACTGTCTCATTCAAATACAGATTCTAACAAACTTGCAGAAGGAATAATTAAAAACATAAATGCAGAAGTTAACTATAAGGATATCCCTTTAGATGGTGCTAAAAATGCTGCCAAAATTTTAATCAGATACTTCTAAGTTGTTTTCCCCAAGTTATGAAATTTTAAACCAGTTTTATGTCAATTAATCAAAATAAAATAAATATTTAGCCATAAAATGATATAATTGTTTACTAAATCTGAATATTTTGATTTTCTCCAATAAAATAAATATTTTGTAGATACCAAGTAAAATAAAAAAGGATGACTACCATGATAATTTTAGAAAACATCAAGCTTGAAATTCCAGAGCAAACCGGCAGGGATTTTTTAACAAAACTGATGGGTGGAAGACTAAACCCTCAAATTGAAAAATTATTTGCAGAAAAAAGTGAAATTTGCATAAGCAGTCTCAAACCAAAAGCAATTTATTCAAATTATGAAATAGAAAAAGTAATTGGTGACTCTGTATATTTTAAATCAGGAAATATTTTTACAGGACCCAATATTTCCAAAATACTTACAGGGTCTAAAACTTCTACTATTTTTATAACAACTCTGGGAAGTAAGGTGGATGAAATAATAAAAGAGACAAGTTATAGTGGTGATACACTTTCTACCATAGTTATGGATGCAATAACCACTGAAATTTTAATAATACTTGGTGATTATATAAGTAGGACAATAAAAAAAGAAGGTATTAGGGAAAAAGACTGGGGGTCAACATGCAAATACTCTCCCGGTCAATATAAATGGACAATTGAAGAGCAAAAAGAGTTATTTTCTATGGTGGAGGGAAATAAAATCGGAGTAGAACTTAACAGCAGCTACCTAATGGTTCCCTTCAAATCTACATCAGGAGTTTATGGATTTGGTCCAATTGACAGTATCGATAAGACAAGAGTTGCCTGTGATTTATGCCCAAGAGTTAACTGTATCGGTAGAAGATAAAGACTGATTAAAATTTGAAAAAATGTTTTTATATAAAGTCTGATTGCAGTTATTAATCTTAGTTCGCCATATGCCAAATTGTTAGAATCAATTTATTAAGCTCAGGAATGTATATTTTTATTTCACAATAAATCTGATTAACTACCCTGTTTGTTAACTAATATTTTTCGAATATTGTCTATATACATTAAAATTTAAAAACTATTAAATGCAAAAATTTAAGTTGATAAAAAAATCAAGTAATAGCTAAATGAGAAAAGTTATATCTATACCTTTAATATTATTAATTACAATATTTATTTTTAGTGGATGTATACATAAAACAGGTGAAGTAATAAATAGTGGGATTTATGCTATTGTTACTATCGGTCCCATAAAACCTGGCAAATATATCCTTGAACCATTAAAAAGTAATGAATCTTTTCCAGGTAGCAGTCCTATAGAGGTAGAAGTAAAACCCAATAAATTTACAGAAGTAAACATATCTTTTGATGCTGGTATTAGATAAAATACTTAAAATATTATTTAAAACAAATGAAATAAAATAGTAGCAATAATTCTTATAATATATAGTTAAATATATATAAAAATGAAAGGACAGTATATGAAAATAAAAGTTGTTATTCCCTTAATGGCTATCTTGACTATTATTTTTATTTCTTCATTAATTTCTTGCAATATTTTTACTTCAGTTGAGACTACATCTAAGCTAACTACTGTATCTAATAATGAATCAAAAGATACAACAAGCAAAGGACAAGAATCTAAAGAAACTGATGCTATTACAACTATAGAAGTAGAATCTACTGCAGAAGATAGCACTTTAGACCAAATTAAAGTAACAAAACCTACACCAAACCAGTTGATAGAAAGTCCTCTTACTATTGAAGGAGAGGCACGGGGAACATGGTTTTTTGAGGCTACCTTTCCTGTTAAGCTACTGGATACAAACGGAGATGTAATAGCTACCTATTTTGCACAAGCACAGGGCGAATGGATGACTGAGGATTTTGTTCCATTCAAAACTCAACTTATTTTTGAAAAACCTTCTACAGATACAGGAATATTGATACTGGAAAAAGATAACCCTTCCGGACTTCCTAAAAATGATGCTAGGATTGAAATACCTGTTCGCTTTAGCAGTCAGTCAGAAAAAATAGTAGAGGATACCAACCCACAAAAAGGAGAATATTTTGTAAATGCTATCCTGAAAAGCATTGATATTAAAAATAATACAATTACTGTTGAGCAGCTGATAAATGAACCTAATGAAAAAGAGATTCCTCCTGAAGTTAATCTATCAGATGGCTGCAAAATAGTTAAAGTTATTCTTGAAAGACCGAATGAAAAAGAAACTGTAACAGAAATAACTCTTGACAGTATTAAGCTGGGTAGTGAAATTGGAATAATATTTAAATCTGATAATACAGCAAGAGCAATAATTTATCAGGAGATAATTGAGAAATAATTACATTAATATTTTTAAGATTTATGTGATGCAGGTGTCTTAAGTGCTTCGCCATCTGCCATATTGTTAGAACCAATTTATAGAACTTAAATGAAGATATTTTTTTAGCTTGTTACGGCAGGTAGGATTCAAACCAATTATACCTTAATGCACTCAATCGCTCTTACCTTCTCCTCCTCCGACACATTACAATAAATTTCCGTCGTTCTTATATCCCTGTACCCTGATGATTTTGGAAATTTACTTGATTCCTTAGATTATAGTTTTTAACTGTGGTATATTTTGAAGCTAAATCTTTGTAAAATTTTTTTAATTCATTATTCATATACCTGATTTTATTGTATATAAAATACGCTTTTTTTTATATCTTTTTTTTAGTCTTATAACTCTGGTTTCAGCCCAAAATAAAAGTAAAGAATTAATTTTTAAAAATTAGTCCTTTATTTATGTACTTTATTTTAGTATTATATACTTAATAAAAGTAAGTTTTTAAGCTTATTTTTATACTAAAACTTTTGTAAACTGAAGGGTTTTAGTGTATTTTTGAAAGGTTATAACTACCAATTGTAAAGAGTTGTTTTTAAAACGACAGTAAAGCCAGCCTATAAACCGGGTTATAGCCTAAAAATACCCAAAAGATGTATTAGGGTTGTGATAAGAGATAATATATACATCAATTAGGCATATATTAAACGATCTTCAATCCCCTGTTCTTTCATAAACTTATTATGCGTGATTATGTGGAGTTTAATGACAGGATCATGTTCCATCCAGCCAGGATGGGGATAGGTCTGTTACTATTTTTCTTTTTTATTTCCAATAGGCTACTTAATCCTGTTGATTATACTGTTTATATTGAATTTTAAAAAAATCTTCCAGTCTGGCTTAATAATTAAATAAATAAATCAACAACCCTTCATTGTCCCTGATATACAGTGTATCATGTTCGTTATTCCAGATAGGTTGCAGAGAATTCCAGTATAGCTTTTCTTTGGAATTGGACCCTGAGCCGGTATATAGGAAAACTGTTTTTCCGGATTCAAGGTTAAAATCATCGAATTCATAAATATTTGTACCAGAATCCTTTAAAGTCCATCCATTCATATCCAGAGCTTTTTCACCGGTATTTTTAATGCTTACCCACTCTCCGTTTAAATTCTCCGTATCTTTGCCTTCAGCATCGTAATTTAGTTTAACCTCAAGGAACTCATTCGTGGATTTCTGCCACAGACCCGCCCCATTTTCCCTTGCGGACCTCTCAGCTTCAAGGAATTTATCGGTATATTTTATATCCGGCGGATAAGTATACGAATTGGCAAATCCGCATCTTACCATTTCCAGATTCACAAAATATTCCGGACAGTAAACATATCTTAAGAACCTGCCGTACTGATCCTTATTGGTTACATCTTTTTCAAGTTTTACTTGTTTGTTAAGGACAAGAATTTCCATAAATTCTTTGGCTTCCTCATAAAAATACATGTCTTTTTCCGGTGTATTTATTCCTATCAATCTGAGTCTTTTACCGCTTTTAAGCTCTATGGTATCACCGTCAACCACATAAACTACCTGATAGCTATCGTTATCATAATTACTGTTTTCATAGATGTACGAATTACCTGATGAACTTTCTGAAGTATTTCCATCAGATCCAACTGTTGAAGAGTTTGTAGAATCATTGCTTGTCGTCGAATTATCATTTCCTGTCAAATCCGATTCGGAGGTTTGTATTGAACCTGACTTGTTTCCGGAGTTTCCATCTGAGGCTGAAGAATTATTATTATCTTTGTTTTCATTTAGGTCTTTAACATTTTCCGCATAATAAAGACCGCAGGAGAACTGGAAAAACATTGCGAATATAAATGACGTGATAACAATTATAAGTAAAATTGTCTTAAATATCGAAATTTTAAATAATCTGGTTTTCAACTCTTGTGTTCTTTATTCCCGCTCTCTTTATTATCGTTTAAATTTTTATTGACTGAATTTCCTTTTAATTTTAAAAACTCTTCTTTTGATTTTTTGCTGAGCTTTCTTTCAAAACTTGAAAAACCTGTGGTTTGTGCTTTGTTAAATTGGCTTAATTCATTTCTTACTTCCCTTTTTTTCCGGTTTAATTCCTGACAGAATTCCCTGACCGACTTCCTGTAAATATTTTCCTTAAAAATTACCGTTTGCTGGATATTGTCAGAAGTAACGATGAATTTGTTATCATAGCCTTCTTTCAGATGGGCTATTTCCTCAATCACGCTGTCAGCTGTCTTTGTTTTACCTGAAAAAATGACTTCAATTCCTTTATGCTTTACCGAGTGCCTGTTTTTTTGCTCAGATTTGTTTGAGTCAAAGACAATAATTATGTCGTAATTGGTGTTATGCTTATACTCGGCAAGATCTTCTATCAATTTCTCTCTTAAAAGCTCAAGCTTATTTCCGTTTATTGACCGGCTGTCATAATATTTGAATATAAAATTATATCCGTCCACAACAAGCAAACTTTTCATTTATATTCTTCAATCATTTATTGTTTTTAAATCTTTTGTAAATTTCATAGAAGATTATCCCTGCGGCAACAGAGACATTAACAGAATCAAGCTCTTTATTTATGTCTATTTTTAACAAAAAATCAGAATTTTCTTTTGAAAGTCTTGAAATGCCTTTATGCTCACTGCCTAAAATCAATGCCATCGGAAATATAAAGTCTGTCCTGTCGACGAAGGTTACATTTTTATCATCTTCATCGATATCTGTGCCGTAAATCCAGAATCCGTTTTCTTTTAATAATTTAACCGATTGTATTAAGTTGGTAACCTGAAATATTCTTACTTCCTCCAATGTGCCTGCGGAAGTTCTGCTCACATCTTTATTCACTTCAACACTTCTGTGTTTGGGTATAATTATCCCGTCAAACTGAAAAGCAAACGCACTTCTTATTATTGCGCCAAAATTGCCGACATCCGTTATGTTATCCAGAATAATCAGCCTGGAATGTTTGTCAGCATTTTCTGAAAGAAAAGTGTCAAGATCGCAATAAGTATAATTGGTAACTTTTGCACAGATTCCCTGGGTTTTTAATTCCGGGTTATTTATGAGTTTTTCAAAACTCCTGTCTTCCAGTATATTTAATTGAACTTTTTTTTCCTTGGACAGCAAAATGATTTCTCTTACTTTGGGGTTGGATTCCCTCGAGCGGGACAAATAGATTTCATATATTTTTCTTTTGCCTGCATTTGTTTTTAAAAGTGAATAAACAGGATTGATACCACAGATTAATTCCAGATTTGATTTTAAGTCATCTAAATTCATTATCTATATTTTACAATATGAAGAACTACTTCTGAATTCTCCAGATTGTGCCTTCCTTTCTGTCTTCCAGTATTATTCCTGCACTCAAAAACCTTTCTCTTATTTCATCAGATCTTTTAAAATCCTTGTTTTTTCTTGCTTCATTTCTTTCCTGTATTAATTTTTCAATTTCATCTGCATCAGCAGTATCTGTTTCTGTTTTTAAATCAGCCATATCTGCTTTTGCTTCACTTAAAAGATCTATCCCGAAAATTTCGTACAATCCGGTAATTTCATTATAGAAAACATGTAAATCATCAATTAATTCTTTATCAGGAGAAAAGTCCGCTGCCTGGATTATCCCGTTAACCGCTTTTATTGATTCAAATAAAATTCCTATTGCACCTGCGCTGTTAAAGTCATCATCCATTGCCTCAATAAAATCAATTTTTATGGATCTCAAGAAAGATTTAATTACTTCCTTGTCAGCTGATAATTTTTGGCTTTGATCAAGCTTACCTTGCTGTTTTTCTGCTTCTTTATTATTGATAATAAATAGCAAGTTACGTATGGTATTTACTATTCTTTCCAATGCTTTCCTGGATTCTTCGAGTTTTTCATCGGAAAATTCAAGCGGGCTTCTGTAATGAGTTGAAAGCATGTAAAACTTTATGGCATTCGGAGAATATTTTTTCAGAAGATTTTTTAATATCCAGTCATCCTGTAGTCCGTCGGATTTGGACATCTTTCTTTCCTTAACTTCAATCATCCCGTTATGCATCCAGTACTTTACAAAATCTCCCTGACCCGGGAATGCTGCTTCACTTTGTGCTATTTCATTCTCGTGATGCGGAAAAATCAAATCAAGACCCCCGCCGTGGATATCAAATCCAAACCCCAGATATTTTTTCGACATCGCGGAACATTCGATATGCCATCCCGGTCTGCCTTTACCCCAGGGGCTGTCCCAGCTTGGCTCTCCCGGTTTTGCTTCTTTCCAGAGAGCAAAATCAATCTTATCCTGTTTTTCAAAGTCACTGCTGTCGGCATCTTTCATCTCGCCAATCTTCTGGCCTGAAAGCTTTCCATAGCCTTTATATTTTGAAACATCAAAATAAACATTGCCGCCGATTACATACCCGTAACCGTTATTTATTATCCTGGTAATTATATCTATAATTTCATCTATCATTTTGGTTGCAAGCGGTATTTCATCAAAACTTTTTATTTCCAGGGTATTTATATCTTCCATGAAAGCTTTTATATATCTATCCGTAATAACTTTATAATCAACACCCTCTGTGTTTGCTTTATTGATGATTTTATCTTCTATATCAGTTATGTTCTGGACAAAAATAACTTTGTATCCGATGTATTTAAGATAATTTCTTACCATATTAAAAACAATGATAGGTCTTGCATT
>JAJFVM010000221.1 GCA_021371805.1 bacterium | reverse complement strand
GTATTTTTTTTAACTCATCTATCAAATTTACAGATGTTTGCATCCTGCCTGCAGTATCGATAATAACAACGTCAATGTTCCTGGCATATGCTCTGTCAATACTATCATACACTACGGCACCAGGATCAGAGTTTCTTTGATGATGCACTATTTCTATATTTAATTTTTCTCCAAAAAATTGGATTTGCTCTATGGCTGCCGCTCTATATGTATCGGCGGCAGCTATTAAAACGCTCTTACCTTCTTTTTGAAGCATCATTGCCAGTTTCGCAATACTGCTTGTTTTGCCGACACCATTAACGCCGACAACTAAAATTATAAACGGCTTCTTTCCGTTTGTATCTATTTCCCGGTGATTTTCATATTCCAATATTTTTTTTATTTTTTCCTTAATTAATTTCTTTATTTCATTTAAATTATTTATATTATTTTTAAGGCAGTATTCTTTAGTTTCAGATAAAATAAAATCAGCAGTATCGATACTGACATTATCAAGAATCAGCTCTTCTTCCAGATTATCCCAGAATTCAACATTGCTGCCCTTGAATTTATTCCATAAATAAGTTAAGTTATTAACCAGCCTGAACATAATTGTCCCTTATCTTCTCCGAAACTATTTTTGTTACACCATTTGACTGCATTGTAAATCCGTAAATAATATCGGCAACCTCCATTGTTTTTTTCTGATGAGTAATCATTATGATCTGTCTGCCCTGTGCAAAAATTCTTGCAAGAGTTAGAAATCTGCTTAAATTAGCATCATCAAGGGCAGCATCAATTTCATCAAAAATGTAAAAAGGAGAAGAATTTACCGCAAAAATTGCAAATAAATATGCAATTGAGACCAGTGCTTTTTCTCCTCCGGATAGCAGCTGCAGCGAAACACTTTTATTATTTCCGATATCGGCTTTGATATCTATGCCAAAATCATCGCTTTCATCGATTTCTGTCAATAGAAGTTCTCCTTCTCCAAGAGGAAATAAAATTTTGAAATAATATTTAAAATTTTCATTTATTTCATTGAATTTATCGCTGAAATATTCTTTGATTTTCTGGTTTAATTCCAATATGAGTTTTTCAAGGTTTTTTCTGCTTTCATTTAAATCATTTCTTTGTTTATCAAGAAACTCAAAACGCTCTTTTACTTTTTCAAACTCAATATGAGCATTGGGATTTACATTCTTATATTTTAAAAGTTCTCCCCTTAACTCTCTTACTCTTGCTTCGCATTGCTCAACATTTTCCGACTGTTTAAAGTTTTTAACAATATAATCCACAGGCATATTATATTCATCAAAGATTTTTATACTCAAATCTTTGACTTTTTCCTTTATCTGTTCCTTCTTTAGATTGCTCCTGTATATCTCATTTTCAAGAAAATGTTTCTTTGAGCCCAATTTATTAAGCTCTTCATAATATCTATTCAATTTGGGCTGGCTTGAGTTTATCTTTTCTTTTTCCCTGTCCAGCTTTATATTTATTTCGTCATCAAGCTTTTTAGAAGCCTCCAGCAGATTTACGGATTTTTTCAGGAAAAGATTTAAATTATTCATATTTTTCTGTGCATACTCCATAATCTCTTTTAGTCTTTTCAGCCTGTCTTCAATTTTTATCATTTTGTTTTCAGCAATTGCCGGCTTTACCGTAATATCTTCTTGAGCCTCATCCGAATCTTTATTAGTTAAATAAAAAATGTTTTTAATTGAATTAAGTTCACGAACAAAGACTTCTTCGTATCTGTCTAATTCCCGAGTTCTGTTTTCATCAATAAGTTCGCGTATTTTTTTGAAAAATTCACCAACCATATTTATGAGCCCGTCAATTTTTTCCACTGCCGACTCTATTTCTTTTCTTTCAACAATTTGTTTTCCGCTGCTGTCTTCTTTAAAAATATCTTTGTTATTAAAAGTATTTGAAATATCACTTATGCTGAAATTAATCATATTGATAATTGTCTCAACCGAAGTTTTCTGACTGAGTGCCATAGATTTTAAATTAATCAACTTATTTTCAAGAATATTAAAGGTATTGAATTTATCCTCAAGCTTATTGAAATCCTCTTTTTCCTTATAAAACAAACTTTCAAATTCTCTTTTTTGAGCATTGATTATCTGGATTTTTCTGTCAATTTCGTCAAGTTCCGATGAATTTCTTTCAAAATTTGCTTCCTCATCATCCCATTTTTTATTAAGCTGGTTTATGTTTGAAATAAACAGTGAGATTTCCTGATTTTTCATTTCCTGAGACAGATCAAAAAATATTTTTGATTTTTGAGCTTCTATCGCAAGAGGATCCAATGTTCTCTTAACTTCATGAAGCAAGTCGCTTACCCTGTTAACATCACTCTCAATGGAGTTAAGTCTTTCCCTGGATTTATCCCTTCTGATCTTATGTCTTGAAACTCCTATTATTTCATCAATGATATGTTTTCTGTCAACCGGTTTATAAAGTATGACATTGTTAACCTGTCCCTGGCTTATTATCGTATAAAGTCCTTTGCCTATCCCGCTTTCAGCAGTAATATCCTGTATATCGGCAAGTCTGCACGGTGAAGAATTTATGAAATATTCACTTCCGCCCTTAATATAAATCCTTCTTGTAAATTTAACCTCTGCAAATTCCACAGGTAAAATTCTGTCTGTATTATCAAAAATAAGTGATACCTCAGCGATAGCAAGTTCTTCGTTTTTGTTTTTAAAAATCACGTCCCCCATTGAAGTGCTTCTTAGGGATTTCGGACTTTGTTCTCCAAGAACCCATGAAATTGCATCAACGATATTGCTTTTCCCGCTGCCGTTGGGTCCTACGATTATGCTTATTCCGGGTTCAAAACTCAAATTGCTTTTGGTTCCGAAGGATTTAAAACCGCGCAAATAAATATTTTTAAGATACAAAATTTTTTCCTTTGAATTAAACGATTTTCAATAAGTTATATTAAAAGCATTTCATAGTCAATTAAATTTATCAAGATCTAGTTTTGCTTGTTAATATAATTATCAAGTGCATTTTTGGCGGCAAGCTGCTCTGAATCTTTCTTGCTCTTGCCTGAACCAATGCCTATTATTTCGTCTCCGATCATTGCCACGGAATGAAACATTTTATCATGGTCCGGACCTTCAGAACTTGCCAGTTTATATTTTACCAGAGCCAGATCTTTCGATTGGATAATTTCCTGAAGACTAGTTTTATAATCAAATATTTCCGGATTTTTTATGCTATCTTCAATAAAAGGTTTATACAAATCTAAAAACCACTTCTTTGTAAAATCAATACCCTTATCAAGATAAACTGCACTTATAAATGCTTCAAAGCAATCGGCAATAATTGATTCTTTTCTTCTTCCGTCACACATTTCTTCATTTTCACTAAGCAGAACATACTCGCTTAGATTAATTTCCAGGGCATATAGAGACAGGGTGGATTTTTTTATTAAATACGAACGGATTTTTGCCAGTTTTCCTTCGGAAAAATTACCGTATTTTCCAACAAGATATGTAGTTACTATAAAGGAAAGTACGGAATCACCCAAAAACTCCAGCTGCTCATTTCCACGTGAGTCTTTGTTAATCTGGTGTGCAAAAGAACGGTGCGTAAGACTTAAATAATATAAATTCAGGTCATTTGGAATTATTTTTAACTTAAAAAGCCAAAGCAAAACTTTCTTTGTAAAAAGCCCTTCTTCATACATATTCAACCTGTCAAATTATACGACAATTATTTTGAATGTTTCCCTATATAATCCAAAGCATCCTGAACAGTCAGTATTTTTTCTGCATCAGCATCACTTATTTCAATTTGAAATTTATCTTCCAAAGACATAATAAGCTCCACTAGATCAAGGGAATCCGCACCTAAATCATCGACAAATTTACTTTCAGATTTAATATCATCTGCGTTTGCTCCAAGAACATCAACTAAAATTTCTTTTACTTTCTCAAAATCTTCCATCGTTCCTCCTGGCTTAAGAATAAACTAAGATACTAATTTTATTAATTATTTATTTCTTTTGCAATTTTTTCGATTACTCTGCTTTTCTGACCCTCAATTGCAACTCTTACCGCATTTGTTATTGCTTTTGCTTTTGAACTCCCATGCGCAATAATTACAATTCCGTTTACACCAATTAAAAAAGTTCCTCCATATTCTTCATAGTCAAATCTTTCCTTCATATTCTTAAAAGGTTTTTTTAAAATCGCCGCGCAAATTTTAGACGTAAAATTTGCAATTAAGATTTGCCTGATTTCATTAAAAAATAAACCTGCCATACCTTCTATGGATTTTAATAATATATTGCCTGTAAATCCGTCGCATACGGCAACATCTGCTATTCCTTTAAATAAATCCCCGCCCTCGATATTTCCTACGAAGTTTATTTCCTTAAACTCTTTAAGCAGATTATAAGTCTCTATCGTAAGTTCATTGCCTTTACCTTCTTCACTTCCAACATTTATTAAACCAACCCTTGGATTCTGGATGTTGAGAATTTTTTCAGAAAAAATTTTACCCATAAAAGCAAATTGCTTTAAATATTGAGGTTTGCAGTCAGCATTTGCACCGGCATCAATAAGAACAAGAGGTCTGCCTGCCAATGAGACAGCTATTGCTATGCCGGGTCTTAAAACACCTTCCAGTCTTTTAACATTAAATAATGAACACGCCATTACCGCACCTGTGTTTCCGGCTGAAATAAAAGCTCCCTGCCTGTTTTCTGAAAGCAACCTGGTTCCTACATATATGGAACTGTCTTTTTTATGTTTGACGATATCTCCAGGATGATCGTTCATTAAAATCTCCTGGGAGCACTCAACTATCTTAAAGACACTTAAATCTATGTTTGAATCTGTTGCAATCTTTTCAATTTTGTCTTTTATGGCAACTAAAATTATTTCCGCATTATATTTAAGATAGGCATCATATGCGCCTTTTAATATCTCCAATGGAGCATAATCTCCACCCATTGCATCAATTATTATCGGTCCGCTCAAACAATTTTCCTCTTACTATTATTTTTTAAACTGCTGATAATTTATATTTTTTTAGAGAAGTTTATTAACATATCGATATCTATATTTTTATTAACTACTTCAATCATTTTGTCTATCTTTGCAAATTCATGAAATCTCACCCTGCCGATGATCTCATTTAACTTATCCACCGTAGTTAAGGTATCAAAAGGAACTAACACTATAGGGATCCCGAGCTCTTCAGCTCTATTCGTAACTACACTTGGGGGTTGAAAATTACCCGTAAGAATAAGGCATTTCGTATCTGTTTCCAGCGCAGCAAGCTGAACATCCGCTCTGTCCCCGCCGGTGATAACAGCTTTGTCTGTCTGCTTTTTAAAAAATGAAAGTGCCTGTTCCTCGCTCATTGCGCCTATCATAAAGGAAGCTATAAGTTCATCTTCTTTTTCCTTTGCGCATATTATTTTTCCTTCCAACATGTCGGCAATTTCCTTAATAGTTATAGATGATAATGTTTTATCCGTATATATTGACCCAAAAACTTTTATATCTTTCTTTTTAAAATAAGGAAGTATTATATCATTAAGGTATTCTTCCTGATTCTGTGGAATAAAGTTGATTATGACACCGCCAAAGCTTTCTCCAATAAACTCTTTTGAAAGAATCACCGTATCAACAATATCGGTGGAATATTTGACTATTAATATCGCTTTTGCTTTTAACCTGGAGCAAATGTCTTTCGAAGAAATTCCTAAAAAAATACCATTTTCAATATTTCTTGCACCTTCGAGCAAAACGATATCTTTATCCTGTTTTATCTTTTTATATGATTTTTCAATTAAGTTCAAAAAATTTTTAGAAAAATCATCATCTTTAAGTCCTTCTCTGTAATAATTTTGAATCAGAACTATGGGACATATATCTTCCAGATCATCTTTAATTTCAAGAATATCTTCTATGTATTTGGCATCTTCATCTGTAGTAATACCATTGATTCTGGTAGGCAAAGTACCCATAGGTTTCATGTATCCAATCTTTAACCCGCGCGCAATCAAGATTTTGCCCAACGCAACACATGTCGAACTTTTTCCGGAATAAGCTTCATTTGATACAAAATATAAAGGAACCATTTTTTACCTCCTTTATTAAGTTGTGCTTACTGCTACTACTTGGCTATTCTTATTCTTACATCTCCGGCAATAGAACCTGATCCTTCTGCTTTTACAAACAGTGGGTTGATATCCATCTCCATAATATCAGGAAAATCTGTTACAAGCTGTGAAATTTTTAATATTATTTCAACAATGCTGTTAATATCGGAAGGTTTTGCTCCTCTTGCACCTTTAAGAAGCTTTATTGTTTTTATTTCCTCAATCATCTCTCTGGCATCGCTTTCTTTAATTGGTGCAATTCTGAACGCAACATCTTTTAATATCTCTACGTAAATTCCGCCAAGACCAAACATAATCATAGGGCCAAACTGAGGATCTTTATTTATTCCTATTATTGTCTCCTGTTTGTCCTGTATCATTTCCTGAATCGAAATACCCCTGATATCGGCCTGCGGTTTTTTGGATTTAACATTGTTTATAATCTCATTAAAACCTGCCTCCAGCTCAGCATCATTTTTTATTCCGACTTTAATGCCGCCTACATCAGTCTTATGAAGTATATCCGGAGAGTCAATCTTTAACACAAGAGGATATCCAACTTTTTCTGCAAATTCCTTAGCTGTTTTAATGTCTTTGGCTGTTACAGCCTGCGGGATTCTTATCTTGTAGGCTTCAAGAACTAATCTTGATTCATTTTCACCAAGTTCTAATCTTTTTGCCTTCCTGCATGAATCAAAAATTGATTTTACAGCTTTTTTATCAACATCGAATTCTTTAATTTTTACATCTTTTTTAACAAGCCATTCATGATAATTCATCATGACTCTTAAAGTATTTACTGCTCCCTCAGGAATATCAAAATTAGGTATTTTATGATCTGTTAAATAATCAACTCCGTCTTTAACAGCTTTACCTCCCATAAAACATGTAAAAATAGGAATTTCTCCGTTTAATTTATTTGCTACCTCAACAATTCCTACAGCAGTTTCATATGCCTGAGTCATTGCCTGAGGTGTAAGCAGAACTATTATTGCATCAACATTTTTATCTTTAATTATTATTTCCAGAGCTTTTTTATAACGGTCAGCCAGTGCATCGCCAAGCACATCAATAGGGTTGTGGAAATTAGCTGCTGCCGGCAAGAATTCTTTCAGCTTTTCTACTGTTTCTTTTTCAAGAGCAGGAAGATTGATATTGTTTTCTTCACAAACGTCAGTTGCCATAATTCCCGGACCGCCTGCATTTGTAATTAAAACCAGATTTCTTCCTTTTGGAAGCGGCTGATATGCCAGAGCAGTTGAATAATCAAATAAATTTCTGATTGTTTTTGCTCTGATAATTCCTGCCTGTTTAAATGCTGCTTCATACGCTTTTGAAGAACCGGCTAGACTTCCGGTATGCGATGATACGGCTTTTGCACCCGCACTTGTATTTCCGGATTTAACCACTACTATGGGCTTCTTTTTTGTTACCTTTTTTGAAACATCAATAAATCTTTGGCCGTCGGAAACAGCTTCCAGATACGCAGTTATGACTTTGCAGCTGTCATCATCTTCCAGATATTCAAATACGTCGGTTTCTGAAATATCAACTTTATTTCCCAGTGAAACAAATTTGGAAATTCCGATTTTTGCAAGTTTTGCCCAGTCAAGAACTGCGGTCCCAAGAGCTCCTGATTGGGAAATAAAAGCAATAACTCCGTCATCCGGCATTTCGGGTGAAAATGAGGCATTGACGGGACAAGTTGTGTTGCTCATTCCAAGACAATTAGGGCCTAAAATCCTCATATTATATTTTTTTGCTTTTTCAAACAATTCCTGTTCAAGCTTTGCCCCTTCAGCACCTGTCTCTTTAAAACCTGCTGAAATTACAATTGCAGCTTTGACATTTTTTTTAGCACAGTCATCAATTGCACTTAATACAAATTGACCGGGAATTACAATTATGGCAAGATCCACATCGCCAGGAGCATCTAAAATTGATTTTAAGCATTTAATACCATGTATTTCATCGGCTTTGGGATTTATAGGATATATGCTGCCTTTAAAACCAGAATTCATCACGCTTTCAAGAATAGTATGACCAACTTTCCCTTCATCTCTTGCCGCACCTATTATTGCCACGGAATCAGGACAAAAAAATTTTTCCAGACTCATTAATTTCCTCCATACAATTTTAATTAATATCTAAAAGTAAAAATTTCTTAGAAAAGTTTTGCTTTCTGTTAATTTATTTTGAAGCAGCTGCCGGTGCTTTCTTCTTTTCTCCGGATTTTAATACTTGTCTGTTGTCATAATAGCCACAACTTAAGCATACTCTATGTGCCAATTTCTTGGCATGGCATCTTGGACATTCAACAATATTAACAGGACTTAATTTGTCATGTGTCCTTCTTTTATCTCTTTTCGATTTAGATGTATTACCTTTTGGAACAGCCAATTACGCCAACCTCCTAATAAGTTAAATATTTAATGTTACACGTTTGTCATAAAGCACAAAATATAGAATATATCATAAAATTTTTTTTATGCAACTAAATAAGCAGCCTGCAAGAAAATTACACTATCTTTCATATAATATTAAAAATTCTTCCTGGTTTTAAGAATATTATTATTCTTTATCTTCACCCGATATGGAAGATTTGAACTGTTCTCTTCCTTTTTCAATAGCAGCTAAAATCTTATGAAGAGCAGCCTCAAGGCCTGCAAGCTTCTCATCAGCATAATCTTCTGCTTCAAGCCGTATTGTTCTTGATCTGGCTTCAGCAATTGACAATAAATCTTCCGCTTTTCTGTTTGCATTCTTTAATATCTCCGTTTCATTTACAAGCATCTCGGAACGTTCTTTTGCTTCCCTTATAATTCTTTCGGATTGCCTCTTGGATTCCTCTATCATTCCTTCCCTTTCTTTTACAATCCATCTTGCCTGCCTGAATTCCTCCGGAAGTACGTTTCTAAGCTCATCAAGTATTTCATATATCTCGCTTTCAGCAATCATTATGTTGGAAGTAAAAGGCACCCTTTTACTTTTATCTAACAACTCTTCAATTCTATCTATTATTTCTAAAGCATCCATTTCTTCTCCAAAAGTTAAATTTATAAAACCATATTTAAAATAAATAAATAAGAGTAATTCTTATTATAAAAAACATGCTTTTTTTTAACAATTTCTCTCTTAAAATATTGTTTAATTATTTAAATATATTATTTTTAAAGCTCTCTACTATATCTTTTTCAATTTCTTCCGGAACAAGACCTCTTATGCAGCCGCCGAGACCAACTACCTCTTTTACGGCACTGGAACTTAAATATGCATATTCGGGGCTTGACATCAGAAAAAAAGTTTCAATTTCTGGAATAAGCTTTTTATTCATTTGAGCCATTTGAAATTCATATTCAAAATCTGAGATAGCTCTCAGCCCCTTAACAATCACCTGAGCATTTTTCTCTTTTGCCAGGTCAATCAGAAGTCCTTTAAAAGAAATTATTTCTATATTTTTAATATCTTTAAGGGATCTCGATACAAATTCCATTCTTTTTTTAAGAGAATATAAAGGCTCTTTTTTAGGATTGTCTGAAACAGAAACAATAATTGTGTTAAAAACTTTTGCACATCTTTTTATGATATCCCTATGACCCTCAGTAATAGGATCATAAGTACCAGGACATAAAGCAATATTTTTCATTTATGGATTCTTCTAAAAAATTTTATTAATAAATCTGATAAAAATTAATAAATTTTAACGATTACAACTGTCTTCAATCACCAATTTAATTTTTTGTCAGGTAAATTACTTTTTTCTCACCGAAACCGGAAGTTTTAAAAATTTTAAAATTTCCTATCTCTGATTTTATATCTCTCTTAAAAAAGAACTCATAAATTATAACACTATTTTCATCAATAATCTTGCTATTAAACAAAATATTAAATATTTCAGTCATGATTTTATTATCTATTTTAAAAGGAGGATCAAGAAAAATATAATCCCATATAAAATCATTAAAGCTTCTTATGAATTTTACGGCATCTGATTTAATTACGGTATATCTGTTTTCAATTTCAGGAATTAAGCTGATATTACTTTTAATAAGAGAGATTGATTCTATGGAGTCATCTACGAAATAAACCATATTGCATCCCCTGCTGATTGCCTCAAGACCTAAAGATCCGCTTCCCGAAAACAAATCCAGAACTTTAGATTTTGCAATATCTTTTCCCAGGACATTAAAAATGCTTTCTTTAACCCTGTCCAGGGTCGGCCTTATATTTAAATCATTTGGGCCTTTTAATTTCCGGCCTTTAAACTTGCCTGCTATTATTCTGATAAACCATCACCAATTTATAAATCTTTTATTATTCGATTGAGAAAATATAACTGTAAAAAGGCTGCCCGCCGTTATGAAACTCCATATCAAGATCCGGATAAAGCCTGGATACTTCTTCCTTTATCTTTTCCTTGTCTTCTTCTTTTGAATCTTTGCCCAAATAAAAAGTAATTATAGAATCATCCTTCTCAATCATATCTTTTATTAATTCCAGTGCAGCACTTACAACATTATCAGACACAACCTTTATTTTTCCATCAAATAAACCTATGAAATCACCTTTTTTAATTTCTCCTACAAGTAGATTTGCATCCCTTACAGCTAACGTAATTTCACCGCTCTTTATGCTGCTGTAAGCATCTTCCATATTTTTTAAATTTTCTTCAATGGTAAGGTCTTTATTAAAGTTTAAAACTGCGCTGATGCCTTGAGGAATTGTTTTCGTAGGTATTATAATTACATCTCTTTTTGAAATTTTTGCCGCCTGTGTAGCAGTCAGTATTATATTCTTGTTGTTGGGAAATATTATTATTTTTTCATTATCAAGCTTTTTTATTGCTCTTACCAATTCATACGTAGACGGATTCATTGTCTGACCGCCTTTTATTACTATATCCACACCGACGCTTTTAAATATTTCTTCAATGCCTTCTCCGTTGGAAACAGAAATCAGACCAATAGTCGGAAGGGCTGCTTTCGCAGAAATAACCTGTGATTTCAATTTTTCCTTATTCTGGTCAACCATATTATTTATTTCTATTTCATGCAGAATCCCTTCCCTCAAAGCTCTTGCAAGTACTCTGTGGGGACTATTTGAATGTACATGTATTTTAACCATGTTTTCATTTCCCACTACCATTGCACTATCACCCATACTCTCAATATCATCCTTGAGCCTTAAAATATTTATCCGGGCTCCGGTCAGAACAAACTCCGTACAATAAATATATTTTATGTCGGAATTAATATTCCAATCTTTCAGTTCTTTTATTTCATCTTCTTCTTTATAAGTTTTGTCTTTTTGAATTTCACCGGCTATTTCCTCTTTATCTTTTTTTACTTCCTGGATTTCCTTCATCTTTAAATTGCCATTAATTTTATTCAATTCCGCTAATGCTATTTTAAGACCTTTTAAAATTTCCAGAATTCCCTGAGCCCCGGCATCTACAACATTTGCCTCTTTTAAAACAGGAAGCAAATACGTTGTTCTGATTAACGATTTTTCCGCCTCTGAAATTAACTCATCTATAAGGTCTGAGAATGATATATCTTCAGTATTGGATTCATTAAAATTTTTCATATATAAATAAAGATCTTTAATCATTGTAAGCATTGTACCTTCGGCAGGATTTTGAACAGAACTATAAGCAAGATTTTTTGCAGAATTTAAGGCACTTTCAATAACAGTAAGATTAAAGCCGTCGCTATCGTCTGATAAAACATCAAAAAATCCCTTTAATATCTGCGACAGAATTACACCGGAATTTCCCCTTGCACCCATAAGTCCGCCAAAGGAAATAGCTTCGCCTATATTTTTAATGTCGAATTGCTTTAGTTTTGATAACTCTTTCCTGATTGATTTTAAGGTAAGAAGCATATTTGTTCCTGTATCACCATCAGGCACAGGAAACACATTCAGGTTATTGATTTTAACTTCATTGCTTTTAAAATAATCGACAATAACCTGTAAAACTTTTTTAATTTCTGTGTCTTCAAATTCTAAGATCATCTGTTTTAAACCTCTTTCAATTCCTCGCAAAACTCTTATTTGTCAAAAATTAATAGTAATTCGCGTTTATGTCAAGAAATAATATCACATATAATCCTGCTTAAATTATCAGCTGCAATTTGATATCCTTTGCTATTAAGATGAAATCCATCAATTTGAAGATAATCCGCAATTTTCCCATAATTAATTTTCTCATAATTGTATAATTTATTCCATAAATCAAAAAATTCAATATTATTTTTGGAAGCCAGATATTTAATAATTTCATTATAACCCATGTAAACTTTATTTTGTAAGTCAACTATTTTTCCATATTCGCTATAATTTGAAAATGATTTAACGTCTTTTATTCTATACAAACCTGTCAGTATAGTTTTTATACAATCTTTTTGCAATTTTAAAATAATATTTTCCATATAAGACTTAAATTCATCCATGCTTACAGGTAAGCTGTAATAATCATTATTTATCCCGTATATTGAATTGGACTTTTTTTTAATATTATTGTTTCTGCTTATTTTAAAAAGCATTCCATCATTAAAGCCAAAATTTAAGATGACAATTTCAGGCCTGAAAAAAAATACATCGCTTTCCAACCGGTTAAAACCATCTATTATGGTGTTTCCTCCAACTCCGCAGTTAATTACTTTAATGTTTCTGCCGGTTTTTTTTAATTTATTTTCAAGCAGCGCAGGATATGAAGACAGGTATTTATAATTCCATCCGAAAGTATTTGAATCACCCAGACACACAATTGCTTTGCCGCCGGAATACCCGATATTTTTTTTTAAACCAACTGTTTCCAACCTCAAACCTGAATAATTAAAGGTAAAAGGAGTTTTATAAAATATCTTTGCAAATATTGTTTTAAATTTGTCAGAGCGCATTTTAAATATAAATTGACTTGATTTTAATTAAACTCTTGCTTGTAAATTAATAAATAAAATGATACTATTTGTTTTCGTCAAAATTTGACAAATCAGCTATATATTAATTTTAGCTTATTTTAATAATTATTATAATTAAAGCTTATAAAAGATAAATTCAAATATTTTTAATAGGAGTTAACATGGCAAGCAGATGCGAAATATGCAACAAGGAAATAAGTTTTGGATGTAATGTAAGTCATTCACATAAAAAAACAAACAGGACATTTAAACCAAATATTCAAAAAGTTAAAGTTGAAATAAACGGTACGGTAAAAAAGATTAACATCTGCTCAAAGTGCCTGAAAGCTAACAAAGTACAAAAGCCGTTTAGTATTCAAAAGTCATAAATACTGGATTTAATGGGTATTAAAAGTTCCGCGTTAATTTTCTATAATATGTTACGTGATGTTAGATGATAAAAGTTTTTTCTGATTGCTTACATTGATAATATTGATTTCATTATTATCAAAATCTATTAATCCGGCACTTGGAGGGTTTCCGCCTTTTGGAAGAGACGGACTTCCGGGATTTACAAATATAAGCTTATCTTTTCTATCAATTCTGAAAATGTGTGTATGCCCGCTTACAACTATATTAAACTTAAATTTCTTGCTTAAATCCAACAGCTCTTCATCTTTTTTCTTATGGCCGTGGTGAATATAAATTATATTTTCGTTATAATAAAAAATCCTTACGGGATCCATAATGCTAAAATCAACTGCAAGTTGGTCAACTTCACTGTCGCAATTTCCTTTTGCATAGATAATGGGTTTTTTTATTCCATTGACAAATTTTGAAAGCTCAAGCGGATTGTAAGATTCTTTGATTAAATTAAAAAGCCCATGATAAAACAAATCTCCGCTATGAATAATTAAATCAGTATCTTTTATTATTTCATAGGCCAGTTTAAATGCATCCAAATCCCCATGCGTATCACTTAATAAACCTATTTTCATATTCCAATCCTCGTATAATAAGATAATAAATTTTATCAATAATATTTATCGATATAAAAATAAAGCTATATTAAAAAGAAAGATAAATTTCATTCTCTATTGCTTTTTATGCATATAAATAAGTTTTAAAAGACTTTTACTTTCTACCGCTTACTTTAAATTAACTGTTGAAATAATCTGAAATCAAATTATTCATATACTATTTTTTAATGACAAGAGAAAAGCTTTTTAAAAGAACAATTCAGGTGCAGGAATTAAAAAAATAAATTTTTTCAAGAAATCAGGAAATTTTTATAAGCGAACACATTGTTGCCCCTTCGCTTTTAAAATAATAAGGCATTATTTCAAAAAAACCTTCCGTCCTCGGAATATCCGGTTCGCCAATTCCAGGTTTTACGTCATTAAATATTTTTGCGATATCCACAGTTTCAATTTTATATTTTTTTTCATATATTGATAAGAAATTTTTGATTAAATTTTTATTTTCTTCAGGAGAAATTGTACAAGTATAAAAAACAATTTTACCTCCGACTTTTAAATATCCGTCACAACTTTCCAGGATCTTAAAAGAATTACCTTTTAACTTAGGGATGTCACTTGGTTGCCTGTTATATTTGACATCCGGATTTTTTGCCGAAGTACCGAGAGCGCTGCATGGTGCATCTATGAAAATTTTATCAAATTTTAAGTTATAGTCATTTTTAACCTTGCAGTCACCAACCATAAGGTTATCCTTTAAAAAATTATTTTTTGACGCATCTGCCAGTATTGTTCTGACATTTTTAATGCCCATTTTTTTTAAATTTTCATTAACTGAAACCATCCTGTCTTTATTATTATCAACAGCATAAATCATGCCTGTACCATTCATCAATATGGAAGAACTTATTGCCTTCCCTCCGGGAGCACAACAGACATCAAGAATATTTTCATTTTCTTTAGGATCGAGAAAGTATTTTAGCGCAATTTGCGAAGACAAATCCTGAATATAAATATAACCGTCTTTTAAAAAGTCGGATTTTAAATAATTTTGAGAGTCATCTGAGATACTAAAGCTTCGGCCTTCAAAGTATTTGGATAGATTGGAGCTGTCTTTGTCCTTAATTAATTTATAAATATCTTCAACTGCGGATTTTAATGTATTTAATTTTAAGGTATTTATATTAAAGTATGTCACAGGATTTTCATTTAATGCTTTACAGATTTTAATTGTCTTATCAATCTGATAGTTTTCAATCCAGTACTTAACAATCCATTCCGGAAAAGAATAACAAATGCTTATTTTTTCCAGAGGATTTTTTATCTCATTGATTTTATTTTCATAAATAATTTTTAAATTTTCAAAAGATGTTATTTTTCTTAAAACAGCATTTACGAATTTTGCAGAGCCTGGAGAAGTATGCCTTTTAGCAATGTCAACACTTTCGTTTACTATGCTGTAAGAGGGAATTTTGCTTAAAAAAACCGCCTGAAATACACCCAGTCTCAAAATATTTAAGACTTTAAAATCAAGCTTGTCTAATTTAATACTTGAAAATAATGAAATAAAATAATCGATGCCAAGATAATTTCTTACGACTCCTTTGGAAATATTGTAAATAAAATTTTTGTTTAAGCCTGTTAATTCTGAAGTATCAAGATATCTGTTTATCAAGTCTTTCAGATTGCAGTGCCTTTTAAAATATTCATTTAAGATTTGATATACGGTTTCACGTGGATTCATCAGCATATTTACACTGTTCATTAATTGAAATAATCACCGGGTTTGATCTTGTATCCATTTAAAAAATCATGTGAAGAAATCCTGCTTTTCCCTTCAACTTTTAATTCAATTATTTTTAATGCTTTCTCGTCTTTGCACTTAACAACTAATCCACTGTTTTTATCAGCTTTTATAACTGCTCCGCCATCATAATTTTTATCAGAAATAAGTCTTATGGTATCTTCATCTTTGCAATCATACTCAATTGCATCCAATATTTTTATCCTGTGGTTATTGAAAATTGTAAAAGCACCTGGTTCATAACTGAATGCCCTGATTCTGTTAAGAATTTCAGCGGATTTCAAAGACCAGTCAATCTTCATATCGCTGCTGTTAAATATTTTCGTATAACTTGGTTCTCCTGTTTGCGGAAAAGATTCTATCATATTCAAGCCTATCAGATTAAGCACGCCGACCAATAGCGGAGCCCCGATCTGTGTTAATTTACTTTCAAGTCTGTCTTTATTATCAGAAATGCTTATTTTAAATTTAACCTGGGCAAAAATATCTCCCATGTCAAGATTTTCATTTATTCTCATTATAGTTACGCCTGTCTCATTATCTCCGTTAATCAAGGCAGAAGTAACCGGTGAAGGCCCTCTGTATTTTGGAAGAAGTGAAGGATGGACATTAATTGCACGGTTATCTGATAAATGAATTATCTTTTCAGGTATGATATGACCAAAACTTACTACGACCAGACAATCAAAAGTCAGATTCAGCAGTTTCCGGCATATATCTTCGTCCATTTTTTTTATTTCAATAGTTTTCAAATTAAGCTGCAGAGCTTTTAGTTTTACAGGATTGGGAAGCAATCTTTTCCCCCTTCCCGATTCCTTATCAGCATTTGTTACAACCGCTGTAATTTCATGATCGGATTTGAATACTGCTTCAAGAAATGCAACAGAAAATTCAGAAGAACCAAAAAAAATGACTTTCAAATAACCTCTTCCTTATTTAAAATATTATAAATGGTTAAACTATAAATTAAAAAATAGTAATTATTATTCTTATTTTAAGGAAAATACAGGATAAAAAAAGAAATTGCATCAGGATAATTTAAGGTTTTTGTGAAATCTTTATCATCAATTCTCTTTTAGCTTCCTTGTCCAGATAATCAATAAAAAGCTTTCCATTAAGATGATCGATTTCATGAAGAAAAACTCTTGCAAACATCCCGTCTGCTTCAAAAGAAATATTTTCACCTTTTAAAGTTACTGCATCAACCTGGATTTTTTTAGGCCTTTTTAACATGCAACCAATTGAATAAAGACTTAAACATCCTTCATGCGCTTCTTCCTCTTCATCACTTATTATTTTTATTTCGGGATTTATATAAACTTCGATCTTGTCATAGTTTATAACTATCACTCTTTTTAAAACTCCTATTTGAACCGCGGCAAGCCCTACGGCACTATAATCATCCACTTTTATCGTATCTATCATATCGCGAACCAGTTCCAAAGTTTCATTATCGATTTTTTCAACTTTTTCACTTATTTCTCTTAAAATCGGATCACCTATTTTTCTGATAGTTCTGACTGCCATCACTTTAACCTTTTCTTATAAGATCCACACGGGATCTATATCTATTATTAATCTGCAATTCTTCTCTATTTTAACCAACCTGATTAATTTAGTAAATCTGCTTATGAACTTATTTATTTTAGATGTTTTTATTAAAATATGCCACCTGTAAAATTGGTTTAGCTTAACGAACGGAGCAGGCGACGGACCAAGTAACTGATCTTCTTTGCCTGATGCAAAATCCGTATCTGAATTTATAATCTTTATTAACTTATCATATAATTTATTAATTTCAATTTTTGCAATTTTTTCATCCCTGCTTGAAACAATTATGTTGATCAAATGGGAAAACGGCGGATAATCAAGCTCTTTTCTATCTGAAAGTTCTTTCAGGTAAAAATCTTCATAGTCTCCTTCAATGAAATTTTTTATAATTACGCTCTCAGGCTTAAATGTCTGTATTATCACCTTCCCTGTCTTGCTGCTCCTGCCTGTTCTTCCCGAAACCTGGGTTAATAATGAAAATACTCTTTCATTGATATGGTAATCAGGGAGTGAAAGCATGCTGTCAATGTTTATTACTCCTACAAGAGTAACGTCTTTTATATCAAGCCCCTTCGAAATCATTTGAGTACCAAGCAGGATTGAGGGACTGTTGCTTATAAATTTATTTAATATTTCTTCATGAGACTTTTTTTTGGAGGTGATATCTGAATCCATTCTTATAACAGGAATACCCGGAAATCTTTGCTTAAGTTTGGATTCAACTTTCTGTATGCCTGTTCCATACAATATTATTCTTCTGCTTTTACAGGAAAAGCATATATCGGTAAAAGCTTTTTCACTTCCGCAATGATGGCATTTCAGCTTTTTTTCACTCATGTGATATGTATAAGGAAGATTGCAGTTATCGCATTTAGGAATATAACCGCATTCGTTGCATATTACAAAATTGCTGTACCCTCTTCTGTTTATAAATAAAATCACTTTCTCGTTCTTTTCAGTTACATATTTTATATTATTAAATAATTCATCCGTAATTATCTCGTCTTCTCTGGTCCTGTCTATTTTTTTTAAATCCACAATCTGCTTATCAACTTCATTTTGCTTAAATATTTTTTCCGGCATACTTAAAACAGTGGATTTTGAATCACTATTCAGTTTATATTTTAATGCTATTGAAGGAGTTGCACTTCCAAACACCACAGGAATTTTTAGTATTTCACCCAATTTAATAACTGTGTCTATTGCATTATATCTCAAACCATAATTTTCTTTATAAGAAGAGTCATGTTCTTCATCAACAATTATTATGCCTAAATCTAAGATCGGGGTGAAAATTGCAGATCTTGTGCCGATAATTATATTTAGATTTCCTTCAAGAATGTCCAGCCATTTTTCAAACCTTTCATTTTCACTCATCCCTGAATGATATACTGTTAGTCCGTGCTTAAAAACCTTTTTAAAATTTGAATAAAGCTGTGGGGTAAGTGAGATTTCCGGTGTTAAAATCAAAGCGCTTTTTTTATTTTTCAGAGCATTCTTTACACATCTTATATATACTTCTGTCTTACCGCTCCCCGTAACTCCCTCAATTAAAAAGTTGTGGTGAATATTTTTTCCGATAATGTCTGTTATTTTATTTATACAATTTTCCTGATAGCTGTTCAGTTTTAAATCACTTTCAAAATCATTATTATTTATATAGCTGTCGTAATTAAAATCTCTTTTTAATATTTTTTTCTCTTTAATAATTAAATTTTTATTAATCAGGGCTTTAATACTGTAAGGGGTTGCTTTTAATTTTTCTGTAATTTCTTTTCCTTCAACTTCAGGGTTAACTTTAAGTAATTCAATTATTTGTTTTTGTATAACATTTTTTATAGAAGAAAGGCCGCCTGTTTTTTGAATCTCTTCCTTGTTTATTTTAAAAACATCGATAAATTTAGATTTAATTTTTGGTTCAACCAGCATGTATCTGACAGTTGCGTAGTTTTCTTTTTCAAGCTTTGCCAGTATATTTTTAACCTTATTTTCAGTTATACTTTCGATCTTTAATAAAAGCCTTATTAAATCTTTCTCGTAATAACCTTTTTTAAGATTTACTTTTGAAAATAAGGGATATTTTTCAACTAAATCATTTTCCTTAATCTCATTAAAAAATATATAACGGCTATACTTGTATTTAAAACCGGGAGGCATGAAAAGTTTTAATGCATTTCCCATCGAAGACATGTAATAAAAACTTAACCAATGAGCCAGCTTTAACCTGTTCAAATCAAAAAAAGTTTTTGAAAATAAGATATCTTTTATTTCTCTTACTTCTCTGCCGGAAGTTTCTTTAAAAGACGAACTGCTCTTGATTCTGCTTACAAATCCTGCTTCCAGACGATTTCCAAAGGGAACCAGGACAAGACTTCCGATTTTAATACTTTGATTCAGATTTTCCGGTATTAAATAATCAAATGACGAATAGATTTCAGAAGTTTTTAAATTTAAATACACTTCAGCAAAATTACTCGTCATTTTAATTGTAAAAAAAATTATTTTTTAAAATGCAGCAATTATTTAGATAATTATATCTTACTAAGCTTTTTATAATGAAGCTGCTTTCTATCCTTAATCCTGATCAATTTATATTCAGATAATTTTTATTTTTTTTATTATAAAAATATTTATAAACTCAAATAATTTTTAATATCATCAACCCTGTCCAGTCTCTCCCATGTAAAGTCTCTGTCGCTTCTGCCAAAATGGCCGTATGAAGCAGTCTTTCTGTAGATAGGTCTCAGCAGATCAAGATTCTTAATTATTGCAGCAGGACGAAGATCAAACAAATTTTTAATGCAATCCTCAATTTTTTCTCTGTCAACTTTTTCAGTATTGAAAGTTTCCACCATAATCGAAACAGGATGGGCAACTCCTATTGCATAAGCTATCTGGACCTCGATTTTTTCGGCAGCACCTGCAGCTACCAGGTTTTTTGCCACATGTCTTGTAGCGTATGCGGCAGATCTGTCAACTTTTGAAGGATCCTTTCCTGAGAAGGAGCCTCCTCCGTGTCTTGCCATTCCGCCATATGTATCTACGATAATTTTTCTTCCGGTAAGTCCGCTGTCTCCCATAGGTCCTCCTACCACAAAGGCACCTGTAGGATTTACATATACTTTAAAATCATCATTTAAATACTTTTCCGGAATTATCGGTTTTATTACAAATTCTTTCATATCAGGAGCAATCTGACTTTCAATACTTATATCCGGTTTATGCTGCGTTGATACAACAATATTTTCAACCTTAACCGGTTTCCAGTTTTCATATTTTATGGTAACCTGTGTTTTTCCATCTGGTCTAAGATAAGGAATCATCCCCGATTTTCTTACTTCAGCCAGCCTTTGGGCAAGCTTGTGGGCAAGCATTATGGGAAGAGGCATATATTCAGGAGTTTCATTACATGCATAACCAAACATCATTCCCTGATCTCCAGCACCTTGTATATCAAACTCATCGTTATAACCGTTCCCAACCTTGGCCTCAAATGCTTTTGAAACCCCCATATTTATATCAGGAGATTGCTTGCCAAGA
The DNA here is from genome assembly GCA_021371805.1 of bacterium. Lineage (GTDB taxonomy): Bacteria > Actinomycetota > Humimicrobiia > Humimicrobiales > Humimicrobiaceae > JAMDDL01. The sequence goes on along the minus strand of JAJFVM010000221.1, from coordinate 6,752 downwards.
GTAACGACAACTCCGCATGTATCTGCATCAAACCCGTATTTTGCTCTTGTATAGCCTATCTCTCTTACAACCTGTCTGGCTATATCCGGTATTTCTACATAAGTATCTGTGGTAACTTCTCCGGCAACTACAATAAGTCCGGTTTTAACTAAAGTTTCTACTGCTACCCTTGCCTTTTTATCCTCGGTAATTAAAGAATCCAGAATAGCATCAGATATCTGATCGCACATTTTATCAGGATGCCCTTCGGTTACGGATTCTGAAGTAAATAAATGATTCCCGCCTTTTGCCATTGATTTTTCCTCCTGTAATAAAATAAAACTCTTTTTATTTTAATTTAATTTTTTAATAATTTCATTTATTATTTCTCTTGCAATAATTCTTTTTTTTGCTTTATTGATTTTTTTAACTTCACCATTACTGTCAATAATCACAACTTCATTGTAGTCACTTTCAAAACCTATATCATCCCTTGAAATATCATTGACTACAATTATATCAATTTTGTTTCTATTTATTTTTTCAAATCCATATTCAATATTTTCCCCGCTTTCAGCAGCAAATCCGACCAGCACCTGGTTATCTCTTTTCAAGCCTGAGAGTATTTTTAAAATATTCTCATTCTCAATAAATTTTAGTTTCGAAATAATGTCCTGATTCTTTTTTAATTTATAGTCATAAGTTTGTTCGGGTATTATATCGGAAACAGCTGCCGCCATAATGGTTACATCAATATCATCAAAAAATTCCAGAACCTTTTCCTTCATCTCTTTGGTATTATTTACAAAATATGTCTCAGTGCCGTAAATTTTAGCTATATCCCGGGAAGTACTGATTAATATTACTCTTTTTGCACCTCTGAACTTTGCTTCCGCCGCAAGAGCATAGCCCATTTTCCCGCTTGAATAGTTGGAAATATATCTTACGGCATCAATATTTTCTTTTGTTCCTCCGGCAGTTATTAATACGCTCTTCCCTTTAAGATCATCATTTATCTCCAGAAGATTGATAAGACTTTCAATTATTTTTTCTTCTTTTTCCAGTCTTCCTATTCCGGTTGAACCACAAGCAAGATATCCTTCGGATGGTCCGCAAAAGAAATAATTTCCAAGTTCCTTTAACTTCGCTATATTATCCTGAATTATTGTATTGCCCCACATGCTTTCATTCATCGCAGGTGCAATTAAAACCGGGCATCTGGCAGCCGCAACAACAGTAGTTAAAAAATTGTCGCAAATGCCGCATGCTATTTTAGAAATTGTATTGGCACTTGCCGGAGCTATAAGTATTGCATCTGAACTTTGAGCCAGGTCTATATGATAAATTTTTTCCTGATTTTCAAACATGTCAATTATTACTTTATTTCCGCTGATAGCACTTAAAGTGACAGGATTGATAAAATTTAGCGCGTTGTCTGTAAAAACAGGAAAAACTTTAGCCCCTTCTTTTACCAGTCCGGAGCAAATGTAAGCAGATTTATAGGCAGCTATGCCGCCCGTCACCCCTAGAATTATCGTTTTATTTTTCAAGATCTTATAATCAAGATCATTTAATTCCATCTTTCACTCTTATATAATCTATTTTACCTTCTTTGATTTCATTAAAAGCAATTTCCAGCGGATCATTCGAATCGGTTTCTACAAGCGGTGATATAATATTTGTTCTTTCCATGTTTTTCTTTGCCTGAAAATAATCAGCAAGCTCTCTGGTTCTCTTTGCCATCTCTATGCATAAAGTATATTTACTATCCACTTTATCAATCAGTTCATCGATATTAGGTAAACTCATTTATAAATTCCCTCCACTTTCAGAAGTCAGTACATATTTTAAATTTTTTAAAGCCTCATTATAGTTATTATTAACAATTATGCAATCATAATATTTTTCATATTTCATTTCTTCTTTGGCTTTTTCAATCCTTCTTGCAATTGCTTCATCGCATTCGGTTGCCCTTTTCCGTAATCTTTCATTTAAATCGTTAACATCAGGAACGGTAATAAAAATTAAATAAGACTCAGGCATATTTTTTTTTACCTGCATCGCTCCGATTACCTCTATCTCAAGGACCATGTTCAGCCCTTTATTTAAGTTACCTTCAACAAAACTTTTAGGTGTTCCATAATAATATCCGCAGTAATCCACCCATTCCAGAAACTCATTATTGTCAATCATTTTTTTAAATTCGGACTGGCTTAGAAAATAATAGTTCTCTCCTGCATTTTCGTCAGGTCTTTTTGGTCTTGTTGTTACTGAAATTGATCTTGTAAAATTATTTAAACCATCTAATGCTTCCTTAACCAGTGTACTTTTACCGGCTCCGGAAGGACCTGAAATAACAAATAAAATTCCTTTTTTTATCGTATTTGCCATACATGTTAAATGTTTAACTCTTATAAAAGCATACGCATTTATGATAAAGTACAAAATACTGATTGTTTTTCCGGTAAATGTTATTTAATTCCAAAATACTTTTTAAAATTTTCTTTCTGCTTTTCTCCAAGCCCTTTTAAAGTTTTTTTGTCGCTTATGCTTAAATTTTTTAAAATCTTTTTTGCCTTTACTTCCCCGATACCCGGAAGAGATTTTACTATATCAACTATCTTAATATTTGCAACGATATCTTTTAATTTTTCATCACTTTCAAAAACATCCGAGAGACACATATGCCCATTTTTAATTGATTGTTTTATTTCCGATCTTTGAATCTTATAATATCTGGCTTTCTTCAGACTTTCATCCCTTTTTTCTTTAGAAATAAACGGGACGCCCATTTAAAAATCTCCTTTTTTAAAAAAACAAACTGACCTTTAAAAATATTTGGAATATACAAATAAAAAAAGAATTTAAAAAAATACCTTTTAAAAATTAAAATTTAATTATTTTTCTTACTGCCGGGATAGTAGAGCTCCATACCTTCTTTGCATAAGGGGCAGCTATCCGGATTGTATTTATCGATGTCAAATTTTATAAGATAGTAATAGGGTATATTGAAATCAATATCAGAAGATCGGTTTACCATTGACACAACTGCTTCAACAACAGCACCATTTTCCCTGCATATGCCAATTATTTCCTTTACTGAACCGCCGGTTGTAATTACATCTTCGGCTACTATAAGTTTTTCACCTTTTTTTATTTCAAAACCTCTGCGGATTTCCATTTTTTCATTTTTACGTTCTGCAAAAATCATTTTTTTATTTAATTTGAATGCAAGCATATACCCGAAAATTATCCCGCCTATTGCAGGTGAAATAACCGTATCAACACTGTTAAGGATTTCCTTACTCATAATCTCAGGTATTTCGCTGACAAGTTTATATGTTAAATCAGGATATTGAAGAAGTTTTGCACATTGCAGGTAGTACCGGCTGTGAAACCCGGAAGTTAATTTGAAATGACCTTCCATTATCGCTTCGGTATCCTTAAGCATTTTCAGAATATCGATTTTTGTTTTTTGCTCAACTATTCTTATCATTTAACAGCTCTCTTTCTATTTTTTCCAGGTATAAATTTATTCTCCCCTTGATGTCTGTGCTTTCAATAATTGAACGGCCGACAATTATAAAATCCGAACCGTCTTTTATTGCTTTTTCCGGTGTATTTATTCTTTTTTGATCCCCTATATTATCTTCAGCAAGTCTTATCCCCGGCGTAGCAATGAAAAAATCATAACCAAAATTTTCACGCAAAAATCTTACCTCATTTGGAGAGCATATTATCCCGTCCATATTATTGCTTATTGCAATCTTTGCCATCTTTAAAACAAGTTCGGTAAATTTAAGATTAAATCCGAATTTTTCCAGATCACCATCATCAAGGCTTGTTAGTACCGTAACCCCAAACAACAGAGGCTTGTTTTTATGTTTTTGCCTGTAAATTTCACTTAAGGTTTCATCTGCATTTTTCAGCATGGAAGCACCGCCAAAAGTATGGATTGTGATCATACTGATATCTAATTTACTTATTCCGCGTAGTGCTCCTGCTATGGTATTAGGAATATCCATAAGCTTTGCATCGAGCATAACCTTATATCCGGATTTTTTTACAATATCAACTATTCCAAGCCCTTCATTATAGATCAATTCCAGACCAACCTTTATGGTTGAAATACTGCCATCTGTTTTTTTTAAAACTTCCATTGCTTCAAACCTATTAGCTACATCCAGACTCAATATGAGTCTGTCTTTTGGCTTAAGCTTCTTCCTCAGCATATCTATATTTGAATTGTCATCTTTTTTGTTATAAAAATCCGACAAAGTCTACTCTGCCTTCACTTTTCCGATAATATCACTGATATTTAAAATGTTTTTATTGCTCATATAATTTATTATGCCGTCTAAAATATTTTCCCCCGCATGCAAATCCACAAAATTCACCATGCCAAGCCCAACTGCGTTTGCACCTGCCAGCATAAATTCTACCGCGTCTTCCCAGCCAAATATGCCTCCCATTCCTATAATCGGGAGGATTTTCTCTTTATGCAAATTAAAAATTTTTGCAAGTGCAATTGGCTTAATAGCAGGGCCTGAAAGTCCGCCGGTTATGTTTCCAAGTTTGGGTTTAAAAGTATTTATGTCAATTGACATGCCAATAACCGTATTAATGAGGGAAATTACTTCCGCTCCGCCATTTTTTGCTCTCCTTGCAAGTTCAGATAAATTATTATTATTCGGGCTTAGCTTTACAATAACAGGTATATTCAGTATTTTTCTCACTGCCGTTGTTACATTCTCAACCTCTTCAGGTATGGAACCAAGCGACATGCCTCCTTTTTCAACATTGGGACATGATAAATTCAGTTCGACTGCAATAAGACTTTCTTCTATATTCCTTATTTTTACGGCCAGATCTGAAAATTCAGAAATATCAGTACCTAATATACTTAATATGATATTGAATCCCGATTTCTTTGTGTACGGCAAATGCTCATTAATAAAGAAATCTATGCCTTCATTTTGAAGTCCTATTGAATTCAGAAGTCCTGCGGGAGTTTCACACAATCTGGGAGGTTTATTACCGGCACGCGGTTTTAGTGAAAAACTTTTTGTGGTTATAGCCCCAACTATTGATACATCATAAAAATCATTATATTCAATCCCGCTGGAAAAAGTACCCGAACACATTACAATAGGGTTTTTAAGTATAATGCTTCCCAACTTAACGGAAGTCCCTGAACCTGTATAATTATTCAAGTATTACCTCCATTAAATCAAACAAAGGTCCGTCTTTGCATACGGTTTTATAAAAATAGCCATCTTGATCATCTTTAAACTTCATAACACAACCTTTGCAAACTCCTATACCGCAGGCCATGATTTCTTCAAACAAAGCTTTTGCCCTCATATTTCTTAAATAAAAGATATTCTGCAAAGTTTTATACATTTCAACAGGCCCGCAGCAATATATATCATAGTTTTTAAAATCATCAACTTTTTCCTTTATAAAATCAGTAATCATCCCTTTTGAACCATGCATCCCATTTTCAGAGTATATTTCATAATTTATTTTTAATCTTTCAAGCATTTTTTCAAAAAGTAAAAAACTATTGTCTTTAAAACCAGCCGCAAAAAAAACATTTTTATTTGCCGATGAAAGAACTTTTGCAAAAAAGTATAAAGGTGCTATGCCAATTCCTCCGCCTATAAGGAGAAAATTATTATTTTCAATCTTGTCGATATTTATTCCGTTACCCAGGGGACCTACGAAATCAATTACGTCAGCCGGATTTAATTTTGATAAATAATATGTTCCCTTGCCTCTTAATATATACAGGATAGAAAAAACTTTAAAATCATATTCTACATCATGAATTGAAAAAGGCCTGCGCAGCAAAGGATCAACGCTATTATCATTGGAACATTTTATATTTATAAACTGACCAGGAACTGCATTTTTTATTACATAAGGTGAAAAAATAGTCATCTTATAAAGATTATCGCCCATTTTTTCGTTTGAAATTATCTCGCCTTTTATTAATTTCATTTAGTATTCCTGTATAGCTTTAACATTAATGTTGTTGGAGTTTAGCTTCAATTCATATATTCCCTGAATTGCTGCACTTGCCCCTGATATTGTAGTTATGCAAGGTATATTTAACTGAGATGCAGCTGTTCTTAAATAATAGCCGTCACTTCTGGCTTCACTGCCTTCAGGTGTATTTATTATAAGGCTTATTTCGCCGTTTTTTAACATATCAAGAACGTTTGGCCTGCCTTCTCTTATTTTCAGAACTTTGTCACATTTAATTCCGAGACTTTCAAGGTATTCGCCGGTTCCCTTTGTCGCAATTATTTTAAATTTAAGCTCCGAGATTTTCCGTGCAAGAATGGCAATGCTGTTTTTATCCCTATCGATTACACTTATAAAGACAGTACCTGAGGAAGGAAATTTTTGATTTACCGCAAGCTGAGATTTTGCAAAAGCTACTCCAAAATTTTTATCTATGCCCATAACTTCACCTGTGGATTTCATTTCAGGCCCGAGCAACGTATCAGTCCCCGGAAATCTGTTGAAAGGCAGAACGGCTTCTTTAATACTGAAATAACCAAGATTGTTTGAATCAACTCTTTTGAAGTCGATACTTTTTAATTTTTCACCAGCCATTACTCTTGCCGCAATTTTAGCTAAAGGAATTTTAATTGATTTGCTTACAAAAGGAACAGTCCTTGACGCTCTCGGATTTGCCTCCAGGACATAAACAGCTGAATTTTTAACGGCATATTGAATATTAATCAAACCCACAACTTTTAACG
>JAJFVM010000204.1 GCA_021371805.1 bacterium | reverse complement strand
GGATAAAATTGAACAGGTTAATAAAATCGGTCTTGAAGATAAACTTATTATTACCAATGACAGCTCAATAATATCTTCAATAAAAGAAATAAATGTTGTTATTGATGCAACAGGCAAACCTGATATAGGGGCTTTTATTTCATTTAATTCGATAATAAATAAAAAACATGTTGTTACTTTAAATGTTGAAGGAGACGTGACAATAGGGCCCATATTAAGGAAATTGGCAATAAACTCCAATGTTGTTTATACTGTTTCAGCAGGAGATGAACCGGCAGCTGCAAAAGAGCTTTTTGATTTTGCTTCTGTCTTAAATTTACAGGTAGTAGCTGCAGGAAAAGGAAAAAATAATCCGCTTGATAAGTATGCAACTCCTGAGATATTAAAGGAATTTGCTAAAAGCAAAGGTTCAAATCCCTATATGATGACATCGTTTGTTGACGGTACGAAATCCATGATAGAAATGGCATGTCTGTCAAATGCGACAGGATTGATACCTGATGTACGGGGAATGCATGGCCCGAAAGCAAACATAAAAGATCTGACTAAAATTCTTGTTCCTAAAAAAGATGGCGGAATATTATCAAGAACAGGCGTGGTGGATTTTGTTCTGGGCGATCTGGCACCTGGAGTATTTCTTATTTATACGACAGGTTCCGGTTTTATAAGGAGAGATCTGGAATATTTAAAAAACGGGAGCGGGCCTTATTATTTAATCTATAGGCCTTATCATCTTGCAAGCATAGAAACCCCTATCTCAATTGCGAAAGCATTTATATATAATGAACCGACAATAGCACCGGATTATGGTTTTGTTTCCGAAGTTATGTCTCTTGCCAAAAAGGATTTAAAACCGGGGGATATTCTTGATGGAATTGGAGGATATACCTGTTATGGATTAATAGAACTTCATAATATAATGAAGAAAGAAAAATTTCTGCCGATAGGGATAAGTGAAGGCTGTGTTGTAAAAAGAAAAATATCCAAAGATGAGCCCGTAAAGTATGATGATGTTGAAATTAATGAAAATTCCATTCTTGTTAATTTAAGAAAAATTCAGGATTTACAGATAAGCTAGGGATGTTTTAACCTATATCAATATGTACAAGATGTTTACCAATTATTCGAAATAGCAAAAGGATATAACTTTGAACGAACTTCCTGAAATATTTAGCAGATTCCGTCAGGAAATAGATTCTGAAATGAGATCCATTATAAGCGAAAACAGTCTCCCGCTATATGATATGTTAAGATACCATATGGGATGGATAGACGAAAACGGCAATCCCGGGATTTTCAATAAGGGGAAGTTTTTAAGGGCAACTTTATGCATGCTGGCCTGTATTTCAACCGGAAAAGAATATAAAAAAGCGCTTCCGATTGCTGCTTCAATAGAATTGATACATAACTTTTCATTAATTCATGATGATATTCAGGATAATGATATTCAAAGAAGACACAGACCGACATTATGGTGTTTATGGGGCAAGCCGCAAGCTATAAATGCAGGAACAACAATGGAAGTTCTGGCTAATCTGGCTATCTTAAAGCTTAAAAATTATAATGTCTCATACAGGAGGCAGATGGAAGTTTTCAGAATTTTAAATGAAAGCTGTCTTAAAATGCTTGAAGGACAGTATCTTGACATTAGTTTTGAAGATAAATTTGATGTAAACCCCGATGAATACATAACCATGATAGAAAAAAAGACAGCTTCATTGATTGAGGGGGCAATGCTCATAGGAGCTGCCTTAAATCTTAAAGATAAAGATATAATGCCATTTAAGGTGTTCGGAAATTATCTGGGTATAGCATTTCAGATCAGGGATGATATACTTGGTATCTGGGGTAGTGAAGATAAGACAGGAAAACCTCATGCAAGTGATATAAGAAAGAAGAAAAAATCATTTCCTGTAGTATTTGCATTGAAGCAATCTCCGCCAAAGATAAAAAAAGATCTGCAAAAAATTTATAATCGTAAAAAAATCAATGAGTATCAGGTTGCAAAGATGTTGAATTATCTTGAAATTGTAAAAGCAAAGGATTATTGTGAAGAGAAATGCAGGTATTACTATGAGCTTGCAGCGGATGAAATAAAAAATTTGCCTATATCAGATAACCATGTTAATTCTTATAAAGAGATTTCTGATTTTTTATTAATAAGAGATTTTTAATTTTTTAAGATAATAATTTTTTTGTTATAACCTGAAATAAAGTAACTATTTCTTATGTCTAAGTTTGAATTAAATAAGCTTCATATTTCCAGAAAAAAAGAACATTTGAATTTAAGTTTAAGTCATGAATTCAGCTATAATAGCATCAATTCAGGTCTTGATGATTATTATTTTATCCATAACGCACTCCCGGAAATTTCTTTGGATGAGATAGATACAACAATTACTGTTTTTGGTAAAAAACTTGACCTGCCTTTGATGATTTCACCCATGGTAGGAGGAATTGATGAAGCGGGAAAGATCAATAAAGATCTGGCAAAAGCTGCCTCAATTGCAAAAATTGCCATGGGTGTTGGTTCCCAAAGAGTTGCAATTAACGATAAAAATTTAAAGGAGACTTTTAAGGTCAGAGAAATTGCACCGGATATTGTTCTTTTTGCAAATCTTGGGGCTGTACAGCTAAACTATGGATTCGGGATAAAAGAATGTGCCGGTGCAGTGGATATGATAGGGGCCGATGCTTTGTTTTTACATTTAAATCCACTGCAGGAAGCCCTCCAGGTTGAAGGCAATCACAATTTCGAAAATCTGCTGGAGAAAATAAAGGGTATTTGTGAAGAGCTGGACAAGCCCGTTTTTGCAAGGGAAATAGGTTTTGGAATTTCAGGAGAAGTTGCGCTTAAATTAAAAATGGCCGGGGTTAAAGGCATAGATGTCGGAGGAAGCGGCGGAACGCCGTGGCTTGAAATTGAAAAAGCAAGACTTGAAAACAGTAATTTGAAAGAAGCAGCTCAATTTTTTAAAAATTGGGGTATTCCTACATCGGAATCAATAAAAATGGTTAAGGAAAGTTGTCCTGATATTTTTCTTATAGCAAGCGGTGGTGTAAGGACTGGAATCGATGTGGCAAAAGCAATTGCCCTCGGGGCAGACATGGCCGGTATCGCTCTTCCCATGTTAAGGTATGTAAAAATATCGATAAATGCATGCCTTAGTTACCTGAAAGAAATAGAAACAGGTTTAAGAATAGCAATGTTTTGCATCGGAGTTTCAAACATCCGGCAGTTAAAAAGCAGTCTGAGCTTAAAAAAGTATTGATCAGCTAAAAAAAATATTAATTAAACGTTTTTTTTATTTATATATGTTAAAAAGTGAAATTGCACCGGCAAAAATAAATCTGACACTTGAAATATTGGGTAAAAGACAGGATGGATATCATAATATAATGTCTTTGATGCAGACAATAGATTTATGCGATTATCTTACTTTTCACAAAAATCCATGGCTTCAGATAATTACCGAATATCATAACTTACCGGTAACTGACAATCTGCCTGGTTTTGACAGGAATAATTATCTTGTTAAGAATTTAGTTTATAAAACTGCGGAAATTTTAAAAAATGAAACAGGATACGGAAGCGGAGCAGTTATTGAACTGAAAAAAACCATTCCATCTTCAGCAGGGCTTGGAGGCGGTTCAAGTGATGCCGCCGCAACATTAAGGGGGTTGAATAAACTCTGGAATTTAAAGTTATCTCTTGATGATCTGGCAGAAATTGGCGCCAAAATCGGAAGCGATGTACCTTTCTTTGTTTATGGCGGAACATGTGTTGTAGAAGGAAGAGGAGAGAAGGTCAGACAGATAAAATCCATAAAACCCAAATGGCTTTTAATAATACTTTTACCATTTGATATCAAAGATAAGACAAAAAAACTTTATTCGTACGTTGATGCAAAGAATTTTACCGATGGAAAGTATACAAACGGCGTGATTAAAAGTATTTGTGATGGTGAAATCATCGTTAGAGAAAGTCTGTACAATGCTTTTGATCTTATCTATTCGGAAATTTTTGAAGATTATAGAAAATGGCTGAAAGAATTTGAAGATATAGGCATTTATCCGCTGCATCTGACCGGAAGCGGTCCTTCAATTTTCTTTATTTCCGATGATGAGTCGGAGGTTCTTGAAGCTGCGGAGAAGATTTCAAGTATAATAAATTTAAGCATTTACATATCAAGAACCGTACCATAAAATGGTTTATATAATAATTTGAAAATGATGTTTATGTATTTGCTTATTTGCATTGTGTGTAAATTTTTCTTAGTCTGGGCTTCTTAAGGGTTCTTATTAAAAAACTGCTGAATTTATTGTCATAATTTTTATTTATTTTCATTGTTTAATCGATAATTATAAGAATTAATAGAATTTTTTTCTTGAAAATTTTTTAATTATACTTTGATTTTTACGGGTATAATGTGAAACAAATTTATTATATGAAAGTCTGTAAAATAAATAAGATTTTTTAAAACGAACCAAAAGATAGAGTTTTAGTAAGAATTTTAAATAGATTAAGGAGAGGGAATTGACAAAAATAAAAAAAATAGTATTAATAGAAACGAAATCGCCGGGTCTTCATGTTTTCAGTGCAGCTAAGCTTCCAAGAATGGGAATTGCGTTAATAGCAACAATACTTAATAAAAATGGTTTCAATGTTAAGACGTATTGTGAGGATTTTGCCCCGATAGACTACAACGAGGTTAAAGACGCTGATCTGGTTGGTATATCAAGCATAACTTCCACAGCTACAAGATCATATAAGTTAATAAGCGAGATAAAAAAAGTAAACCCTGATGCTCCGGTTGTAATGGGAGGTCCTCATCCGACTTTCATGCCTGATGAAGTAATTGAAAATGGCTCTGATTATGCAGTAAGGGGTGAAGGCGAGAAAACAATTTTGGAGCTTATAAGTGCCATTGAGGGCAAAATCAATATGGAAGATGTTAATGGGCTTTCATTTAAAAAAGACGGGAATATCATCCATAATAAAGACAGGGAATTAATAGAAAATCTGGATGACCTGCCTTTCCCCGACTGGTCCTTGCTTGAAAACCATGAAGAAATAAATTATATGCCTATCCAGACTTCAAGGGGATGTCCTTACGCGTGCAAATTCTGTTCGGTAATCAAAGTATTTGGCAGAAAATACAGATTCAGAAGTGCTGACAGTATAATTGCTGAAATTCAATATGTGCTAAAAACTTTTGAGGGTACTAAGGCAAAAAGAATATTCTTTTATGATGATAATTTCTCGGCAAACAGGAAAAGAACAAAGAGTCTTTTAAAAAAGGTAATAGATCAGAAAATAAAAATGCCAACATGGTTCTCGCAGGAAAGGCTTGATATTTCAGAGGATAATGAGCTTATTGAGTTAATGGCAAAAACGGGCTGCAAGAGAATAATGGCCGGAATTGAATCTGTGAATCCTAAAACACTTGAAGAATATAACAAGGGGCAGAAAGTTGAAGGAATTAAAGAATCAATAAAGATATTGCACAAGCATGGTATTGGGGTTCACGGAATGTTTGTTTTAGGTGCGGAGAATGACGATATAGATTCAATTAAAAAAACCATGAGTTTTATTATTGACAATAAAATAGATACCGTTCAGATTATGATGCTTATACCTTTCCCGGGAACGGAAATATACGATGACTATAAAAAACAGGGAAGGTTAATATTTGACGGAGCAAAGAACTGGTACTTATATGACGGTCATCATGTAGTTTTTCAGCCGAATCTTATTGCACCATGGGATTTGCAGGCCAAAGTATCCATAGATGTTATGTCCAGTATCTATTCTTACTACAGAGCATTAAGTTTTGTTTTCCACAGACAGATTGTTGATGCACTGCTGGTTGTTTACTCAAACAATCTTCAAAAAAAGTGGACAAAAATTAATAAGGAATTCATGGATATGATAAAAGACATTCATATAGGACCATACTGTCTGGATAAAAATTTACATTCTTTACCGGCTGATTAATACAAATTATAGTTTAAAGCAGGAAGCAGCTGTATGGTAAAAATTTGAATTATTGAATTTTTTTCGGACACAGCCGATATTTAATGAGGCGATTTAAAAAATAAGTTTAAATTGCCTCCTTTTTTTATTTATGGAAAATATAGTTTATAATTTATAAATGTGATACAAATTTAATATATAAAAAAATTATCTCAAGCTGAAGAATATTTATGAAAAAAGAAGAATCAAATTTTAAACTCAATGCAGAGCTTTATGATGAGCAGATGAATTGGGAAAACAGGTTCAATATTGAAAAGGAATTTTTTTACGGTGTTTTTAAATCAAATAATGCTAAGAAATTATTGGATATAGGCTGTGGTCCTGCAAGACATGCGCAGCTTTTCAGTTCTTTTCTTGATGAAGTGTATGCGATGGATCCCTCACAGGAGATGCTGGATTATGCAAAAGAAAAAGTTGTAAAATCGGAAAATATAAAGTTAATTACCGGAGGATTCAAAGATCTGGCAAATCTTAAAATCGGTAATTTCGATATAATCACATGCCTTGGAAACACTCTTCCGGTACTCGAAACAAGGAAAAAAGTAAAAAATGCTCTTAAAATTACGAGAAAGAAGTTAAAAAAAGGCGGAATTGCAATTTTCCA
>JAJFVM010000194.1 GCA_021371805.1 bacterium | reverse complement strand
TTGAAAAAGAAAAAATAGAATTTGCTTATCCCACCCAAAGCATTATATTAAATAAGTAATGATAATTTAAGTTCTATTACAATATACTTGTTTTTTGCAAGTTAAAATTCCTCACTTTTGCAAATATTTTTCCCCAGGCACCAGTGGGGAATTTTTTCGTTAATTACAACGAATCTGCCCGTCATTTTGTTCTATTTTAATTTTACATAACCACTCTCCTTTTCTATCTGCCTTTTTCATTTTAATGATGACTCTCTCATTCTGTGACTTGGTCCGGGAAACAGCAGCAAATGGCAATGATGAAGCAACCTGTCAATTATTGCTCCTGTCATCTGCTCGTCATAAAATACATTAACCCATCTTGAAAATTCTATGTTTGTATTAATAATTAAAGGTTTTCTCTCATAGCATTCTGATACTACCTCAAACAGTAGCTGAGCTCCCATGCGATCAAGGGGGACGTAGCCCCACTCATCTAAAATCAAAATCTCTGCTTTATTTATTTGCTTCATAAGAATTGATAATGTGTTATTTCTCTTAGCTTCAGCAAGTTTGTTTACAAGAGCTGAGGTCCTAAAAAATTTAACTTCAATTCCATATTTGCAGGCTATTACTCCAAGAGCAATAGATAAAAATGTCTTGCCCGTGCCTACATTTCCATACATGACAAGATTGGTCTTGCTTTCTAAAAACTCCAAGTTTTTTAAATACTCTTTAGTTACTGCTTCCGGAAGCGTTACCTCGCTGAAGTTAAAGTCCTCAAATGACTTAATTGTGTAAAACCCTGCATTTTTTAAAAGCTTGTCTTTTTTTGAGCTCTCACGGCGTAAAATTTCTGATTTAAGCAATGCAAGAAGATATTCCTGATTATCTTGCGCCTGTATTTTTTCACTCATTTCTGCAATATTGCTATTAAAGCGCAACTGTTTTAAGCATTCTGCAATTTCATCAGTTAACATTGGTCCTCACCTGCCTTAAGGAGGCTTCTGTCATAAGCGTGAAGGTTTGGTATGTATTTCTTAAGATGCGGAACGTTACCTGCAAGCTTTATAGGCTCAAGATGGACTACTTTTGTATTCAGTCTATTATGCAGGCTTACAAGGCTGTCTGCATCGGCTGCACTGTAATCAAGAGCACTCCCTACAGTAACAAGTGCTTCCTCAAATCCATTATTTTCAGTAAGTGATGCAATTGCCTGCAGCACTTTGCCCTTTTGGCTTTTGTTGCATTTTTCAAGATATTGCTGCATAGGCTCCGGCAGCATTTGATATATTCCCGTATACTTTAGGGCTCCTGGACATCTTGAGAGTTGTGTAAGATATGGCAGCCATTTCATGCTTTGCTGCTTAAAATCTCCGTAAAATCTTTCATGAACTACTATTTCCCTATAGCTGTCATCCAGTGCTATTACCTCAAATGCTGTTATCTTTACAAGCACACGGCTGTTTTTGTATTTGGGTGATACGGAGTATTCATGAAGTCCGTTATTTAAATAAAACCTTCCGTAGCCATTGGTTCTTAATGTAGTGTATTTGCAAGCATCAAATGCTTCTTGTGGTAATTTAAGAAGAGCCAGTTTATCTGACTGGTAGAGTTCTTCATGGCTTGCCTCTTTTCTATAGTGTTCCCTTTTTGCGTCCTTCTCACACAAGAGAAGCAGCTCTTTATTGAAGTCAATAATACTGTTAAATCTTGGAATAGGAACTAACATATTTCTTCTATGATATCCTACTTTTGACTCAATACTGCCCTTTTCATAACCAGAGCTAACGTTGCAAAAGTTTGCTTCAAAGCGGTAATGCTCCTTAAATCTTAAAAAGTCATTTGTTAGGTTACGCTGCCCGTCTTTTAATACTTTGGTAACAATGGTACTTGCGTTATCAAACCAAAGCTTATTTGGAACTCCGCCAATGTGTTCAAAAATTGTTTTTAATCCTTCAAAAAGGCATTCTGCATTTTCTCCTTTAAAAACTTGAAAATATCCTTTGTTGCTACTGGGAAAGGAAAGATTTAAATATTTGCCATCACATAGCCTTTGTCTTTCATAAAACTGGCAATCTCCGAAATCAACTTGAGCTTCTCCGGGTATATGCTCCAGCGGCAGAACTCCTGTCTTTTTGGTAAATATTTCTTTTTTCCTACCAGCAACATATCCTGCCACTGTTCTGTAGGAACAGTCAAAACTGTCGCTGTATTTATTTCTTAATCTGTCAAATACCCGTTTGGCAGTATGTCTTTGCTTTGGTTTTGCTTTTTTATCATCACTCAGCCAGTTATCAATTTCAGGCTTAAATGGTCCAAGCTTTGGATATCCTGCAACGTAAGCAGCAGGCGGCAGAGAATTGTTAAAGTTATCTTTTTTTAAGAAGTTTCTTACAGTTTTTCTATCAAAGCCTGTTTCTTTAGATATCTGGTTAATATTTTTGCCTTCCTCAAAATATAGTTTTCTTATATTATGTACTTGGGTCATTGTTAGCATCCTTTTATATTCCTCCCTGTATTTGATTTGACCATCAATACAAGGATATAATATTATTTGGTGCCTGCAATGGCCTACTTGCAAAAGTGAGGAATTCACTGTTGCAATAGTGGGGAATTTCTTTTGCAATACTGTCCTATTTCATTCTGCAATAAATAGAGAATTTTGTAAGCTTTCAAAAATAGAAGTAATTTAGAGACACTTGTTTTGTTAATTTTATTCTTTAATTTAGTTATTACCATGTAATACTTGTAATATAAATGATATGATTTCTTTATATTCAACCTCCTAATTTGGGTGGTGGGTACAAAGAAAACGTAGTAACTAAGAAGTT
>JAJFVM010000167.1 GCA_021371805.1 bacterium | reverse complement strand
CTGTTGGCTTATGCATTAGAAACAGACACACTAAAATTGATAATGATAGGCAGTCATGAAAATTATTATAGAAGTCTTACTAAATATCATAATGAATAAATCCAAAATAAAATTCTAGTTTAATTAAAATTACTTACCTTTTTGATACAGAATATGGCTACCCCAAGCAGTGAAATTTCGAACCGGATTTTAAAAGAACTGATTCTTATTAAAAAATATATTTATTTTTAATCTAAGCAAGAAAAGAAAATCCTAAATATACAAATCCATATGTTTATTTCGATATGATTAATAGTATTTACAATAGGTATAAAAAAGGTATAATAAGTATATCATTGATTTTGAGTTTGATGAAAATAAGAGTAAGTCAAATAAACAGAAACATGGCATTGATTTTGATGATGCAAAAAAACTGTGGGAAGATTTTGATTATGTAGAAATTCCTGTTATGACAAGTGATGAGCCAAGATTTCTTGTAATAGGCAAGATCTCAGAGAAACATTGGACAGGAATCATAACTTACCGTAATGAAAAGATCAGAATTATTTCGGTACGAAGATCCAGAAAGGAAGAAATTGATATTTATGAAAGCTAGTGAATTTGATAAAAAATTTGACGAAAATAAAAGTATTGCAGAACATCTTGACTTATCTAAAATAAGAAGACCGAAACAGGAACAGAAGAGAGTTAATGTAGATTTTCCTTTATGGATGATTGATTTATTGGATAAAGAGGCCAAAAGACTAGGAGTACCAAGGCAGTCTATTATTAAGGTCTGGGTAGCTGAGCGTCTTGAAAAGGTTTCTTAACTGGCTGGCTATAACGAACGAAGTAGAACCAGGACTATAGATTTACAAGGTGATATTTTTATACCAGAAATATCAGGATAGTATACTTAAATTATTCGACCAGCTTTTCAAGGTTCATTTTTGCATAAATAATCCTGTGGATTTCTGCTATATCTTCAGTCACTACAAAAAATACCAGATAGTTTTTTACAGGTAAAAACCTGTATTCTGTTTCAAACGGTTCTTGCGGCTGATATAACTTGCAAGAGTAAGGATATTGTTTTAACCTTAGAATAGATTTATCAAGGGCATTAATAAAGTCCATAGCAGCTTTAGGTGATTTAAGATTATCCAGGATATAGACTGCAATATCCCATAAATCCTTTTGTGCTATGGGCAGATATTTAATCTTATACATAATCCTTGTTAATTCTTTCAGCAACTTTTAACCTTAAACCAGAAAATACTTCTTCATGTGAGTAGCGCACTTTGGTAGATCTTGCTTCCAGTTGTGCTTCTTTTAATTTATGAAATATTTCACTTTCAAATTGCTTAGCCTCATATGCTTCGATGCTCATGACTACCATGTCCCCATATCCATTTTTTGTCAGGAAAACCGGTTCCTGTGTTTCATGCACCATTCTTGAAATCTCAGCAAAATTATTCCTTAAATCTGAAACTGGTCTAATTTTTTTCATATAATCAACTCCTTAATTAATTTATCATTATATTATCATAATTATGCTAAGCATGCAATTAAAGATGATGTCATATTATTTACTATAATGGATTAAACATATTAAGATTTATGCGGCATATATACCGGAAAGTGGCTGGCTATAGCAAACGAAATTAGGACCAGAATTGCAAGATTTCTGATGATGGGACTGTAACGCCATTAGATTCCGAATTCTTTAAGGGATGGGTTGACTAATTATTTTTTAATCCCGAAACATGTTCTTTTATTTATAAGAATACCTCTAAGTTAGATAGAAGACGGAGCTAAAACTAAATTTGCAAGTTTAAATTAGGATCCATAAGAATTCTATAAAAATATTGGATTTAAATTAAGATCTCATAAAAATATGGGGTCTTAATTATTTATATCAACCTGATGACTTATATGATAAAAATGTCCAAAGTTGGCTGCTCCAGGTAGTAAAATTTTAAACCAAATTTTAAAGGAATTAAGAAATTTAAAAAATATATTTGATATAGATTTAACTTGTTTCAATAAAAACTTCTAAGCCTAATCAGTTTTGTAGACAATTTATGGCAACAGCTTTAGGAATTCTATCTAACAGGTCCCCAATTCTTTGCACTTCTTCTCTTAAATCAAATTCGTCCTGGATTCCCAGCCAAAAATCTGCAGAGTTGCCAAAATATTGAGATAATCTTAAAGCAGTATCAGCAGTTATTCTGCGATTTCCTTTAAGGATCTGTGAAACTCGGGTAGCAGGCATTTCTGTATCCTTAGATAACCTGTAAGCAGTAATTTTTAAAGGTTTAAGAAATTCTTCTAAAAGAATTTCACCTGGTGTAATATTTGTTATTTTTTTCATAATTTCTTCTCCTAATGATAATCAGTTATTTCAACAAAACTGGCAATTCCATCTTCCCACTTAAAACAAATTCTCCACTTGTCATTTATTCTAATACTAAATTGTCCATGCCTGTCTCCGATTAATTGTTCTAATTTATTTCCTGGTGGAATTTTTAAATCATTTAAATCCTTCGCTCTATTAATAATTATCAATTTTCTCAATGCAATTCTCTGAATATCTTCGGGCAATTGCCTGGAGTATTGCTGTTTCCAAATTTTTTCAGTTTCTTTATCCCGAAACGAAATTATCATCTAATAATATTAACGCATCACGTTATTAATGTCAAAGGTTAATATCGGTCTTGTCATTTAAAAATCAATACCTATTATCACTGTACAGGCCGTAGAGGAAACTGCAGCCAGACCAAATATATTAGAGAAAATAGGCTGGAGCAGTTAATAAAAGATGAGATCTTAAAATTTACAATACTGCCGCAATTCAGGGACTGGGCGCTGGAAATACTTCGTGAATCACATAAAGATGAAACAGCTGAACGCAAGGAAATATTTAACAACCTGCAGAAAACATATAAAGATATTGAAAGCCAGATAAACAGACTTACAGACATGAGACTTAAAGATCAGTTAACTGATAATGAATACAATCCCAAAAGAGAGGAGCTTCTGGCCGATAAAGCTTTACTTTTTCCTTTCCAAAGGAAACAGGATACCTGTTACGGTAATTCATAATTATTTTATAGCTGTTGTTTATTTCTTTTATTTTTTCCTTATATTTTGCCATGTCTTTGCTGTTTTGGTACCTGTCCGGATGGTACTCAAAAATTAATTTTCTGTGTTTTTCCTTAATATCTTCTATGCTTACAACATCCGGTACATCAAGCACTTTGCGCGCATTATCTATATCTTTAAAAGTAATTAATTTTTTCATTTAATGGCACCTTTTATATTAAAGAGAAACAACCCTGTCGCTTTCCTTTATGAGCTGATACAGATCATTCATTGTAGACAGAGGACACATCTCTGAACCCTCTGAATTTCTTATCTTAAGGCATGTACCGCAAGCAAGAATTTCTCCTCCATTATCAACAAATTCCTGCATCTGCTCAGTTACTTTGAATTTATCATTATCAAGAGATTCGGCCTCAACCCCTTTTGCAAGCAGAAATACTTTTACTGTGTCTTTTTGCTTTAAGGAAAAGACTCCCAGTCTGAAAGCATTCCAGACTGTTTCAGGATCACTTGAGTAAACAACAATTCCCAATTTCATTTCCAGTTCAACCTTTCAAAAAAATATATATTATTATATTTAAAAGATTTTATCATAGAGCAAAAAAAATGGTTAAAACATAAATGCTTAAAAATAACATTTTTTGTGAAATAATGCTGATTGATTTTATAGACTGGCTTAATTTCAGTATTATGCAATACTTATTTTGGAGCTATTAGGAGCTATCTACGAAATATTACTCCTATAACCATGACATACATACCGAAATGGCTGA
>JAJFVM010000160.1 GCA_021371805.1 bacterium | reverse complement strand
GTAGGTAATTGCAGCGGTAAGAGTTGTCTTGCCATGATCAACGTGACCTATGGTACCGATATTCATGTGTATTTTATTTCTTGCAAATTTTTCTTTAGCCATCTATTTTTTCCTTTCTTAAATAAAAATTAAATTTAATCTTTGTTATGCAATCTTAATAAAATCTCCATAAACAATTTTATTAAATTATAACTAAAGTAAAAGAGATCCTAATGGTAGCGGTGATTGGAATCGAACCAATGACATCACGGGTATGAACCGTGTGCTCTGACCAGCTGAGCTACACCGCCACAAAAAAATATTATATCAAATTTTCAAAAATATAATAAAAATTAATTAAAATGTGAATGATTTAAAAAGATAATCTTCATAAAACATGAAGTAAAAGGCAATTTTATAAAAGAAGCAAAATCATGTCAATATCTAATACCATAAATAATTTGATAAAACAATTATTAATCTGGTTTTTTAAAAATAACTTAACAAATATAAAAATAAAAGGAAAAAATGTATTAAAACAGCTATCTTTTAACTGATTTTAAGATTATCATGCAACCTCAAAAAAATTCAAACATTTTAAAAGAAATTCAAAAAATAAATGGGAATTCAATTATTTATCTGATAGTAAAAATTATATGATCATGGCTTAACTTCAAACGGGAAAACTCCGACCAGTCTGTCACCAATCCATATTTTAAACTCATATTTGCCTGCCGGGATTGTAACAGGTTCACTCCCGGCAAAACTGCCTTTTTTCATAACCATCGGAAACTCTGTCTTTTCCCTTATATCTTTTTTAGCATTAACATCATAAATTGCATCTGATAATTTTACATCTTTCAAAAGATTTCCATAAATAACAAGCTGGTCCTTTCCGTTTGATACAAAAATATTGCCATTCTTTTTTAAATCTATCGGAAGTTTTCCGTTTTCAGGTAATTTTCCAAGACCTAATTCGCTGAAATATTCTTTAAACACAGCCTCATCAGGCTTTTCCGACAATTCCTGACCAACTGTCCCGGTTTCCGAAGACGCTGTTTCCTCCTTTGTGTCTTCAGCTATCGAAGTTGAAGATTGCTGCTGAGATTGTGCCTCTTCTTTATCACTATTGTTTCCGGAAATATTAAAAATATTACAGGATGTTAAAAACATTAATACGGCAATAAAAAGAACGGCCGAAACATACCTGACAATTTCTTTAATGCTCTTCACTGTCTTTATCCTCAAATTTTACTTTTTTATTTTAAATTTGAAGTCCCGCTATCTTATTTATTGCTATATTAACCAATTATTAATAAATGTTATATATAAAGTTATAAAAGATTGTTTTATGAAGGGTAATTATAATACTTTAATCGTAAAAAGTTAACATGGCGCATTCGTGAAAAACATCAAAATTAAAAATTTTAAATAAATTATTAATTTTACTATTGATAATAGAAAAATTAAGCTTAAAATATATTCAATTATTACTAATTATTTTATGAGGTAAAAATGGCAACAAAGGCTAAGGGCGCAGGAAAAGGCAAGAAAAAATAGATGATTTTCTTATAAGCCCTGTATTTATAATTAAAATATACAGGGCTTTTTTTATTTATAAAGTTCTGATTGCAATGTCTTAAATTTAAATAATTGGTTTTAAATAAACAAGCAAAATCTAAAATTAACTATTCAAAAAATCCTTTATCGAAGAGTCCTGCCGGCTAAGTTCAAAACATTTTCTTTCTGATTAAAAGAAATGTCACCATTCCGGAAATTATTGCGGTAATAAGAATGACTATAAGAAATCCGAAACGGAATTCCCCAAAAGGTACCGGCACATTCATTCCGAAAAATGCCGCGATAATTGTAGGAACACCCATAACAATAGTAATGGATGTTAAGAATTTCATAACCATGTTTAAATTGTTATTGATAATTGAAGCAAAAGCATCCATTGTGCCCGTTAAAATATTACTGTATATATTTGCCATTTCAATAGCCTGCTTGTTTTCAATAATTGCATCTTCAAGCAAATCTTCGTCTTCGGGGTATTGTTTTAAGAACTTCAGCTTAAGCATTTTTTCAAGAACAGCTTCGTTTGCCTTAAGAGAAGTGGAAAAATAAACAAGACTTTTTTCCAGTGAAAGAAGCTGGATTAATTCCTTATTTTTCATTGATTTATGCAGCGTATTTTCAATTATCTGACTAGCCTTATCAATTTGCTTTAAATATTTTAAATAGTAATTTGAAACTCTTAAAAGCATCTGCAGTATAAATCTTGATTTCTTATTGGTAAAGAAGCCCTTGATTTTATTGTTTTCAAAATCATCCATAATTTTATTATCAGTAAGGCAGACGGTAACAATAATGTCATCATTTAAAATAATGCCCAGCGGAAGTGTGATATATTGTACTGATTTTTCCTTAAGCTTATCGACATAAGTTATAACAGGTATATCAAGAATTATCAGTATCTCATTGCCTTCAATCTCAATACGTGAGCTTTCCTCCTTGTCTAAAGCAGTTCTAAGGAAATCAGCTGTTAATTTACCTTCTTCTGCAACCCTTTCTATTTCAGCATTAGTAGGATCTTTTAGTATTACCCAGCAACCTTTTTCGATTACGTCGATTTTTCCGGTTTCATTTGCCTGGGAATTGGTTTTCATTATTGAGATCATAAAACCACCGTAAAATTATTGCGTCAAGATTTTATAAAATTAAAAAATATTCCTTAAATTAATACAGGCTTGCAATCGAATATTTAATAAAAACAAAATTGCAAGGTAGCCGACTTGCAATTACCAAAATACAATAAACAAAAAAATAGATTAAAAACTTTTTTTTTATAAATTCTCTAAAAAGCAAAGTTAAATTTAATATTAAAAAATAAAAATTGCAATATATTAAAATTATCTTTTAATTATTTTATATGAAATATCATAAAAATTTATAATTTAAATCGACATGAGCAGTTATTTTTTTACAGCAGAAAAAATCGTGCATGTCTCAAACGTTAGTTTTTCTGCAATAACATCAGCCCAGCCAGCTGATCTTATTAGATTTGAAAATGAATCAACGGAAGGAAAGTTTCTGATTGTTTCAATCAGATATTCATAGGCTTTTTTATTTTTAGTTATAATGCCTCCGATATTTACAAGAATCCTGTTCATATAAAAGGTGTAGAGTTTTCGAAATAATGAATTTTCAGGGAAATTAAATTCCATGATAACCAATTTTCCCCCCTGTTTTGCCACTCTTAGAAATTCTTTGAGAGCCTTCTCTCTGTCAACTACATTCCTGATCCCGAAAACTATTGTAATAAGATCAAAACAGTTATCCTCAAAATTTAAATTAGTCACATCTCCCTGAATAAACTCAACATCGGAATTTATTCTGTTTTTTATCTTTGCGCTGATTTTTTCCAGTCTGCATCTTGCTACTGCCAGCATTTCTTCTGAAAAATCAATCCCAAATATTGTGGAATTTTTTACCCTGATTTTATTTATTATGTTAAAAGTTGAAAATCCTGTTCCGCAGCATGCATCCAGAATGCACTTTTCATCTCCGGTTATGTGACTGGAGAATTTTTTTCTCCAGATCCTCTCTATCCCGAGACTTGTGAAATAATTGGCAATATCGTATTTAGCAGAGATGTTGTCAAATAAATATTCTACGTTTTGTTTTTCCATAACAAAATTTTTTTAAAATATTAAAAATGAAAGTCCTGTCATTCATGGTATCGGATAATAACGTAATAATTATAGAAGTTAATTTAAAATCCGCAAATCCTTTAAATCAATATACCGGGGAATCAGCAAATTCCTATGATAAAAAGTTTTATATTGAGATAAAACAATTCAATTAGATTTAAAATCCGAAATAATAATACTATTTATAAGGAGTCAAATTTACACCATAATAAACAAAACGTAAAAATCAGGAGGAGCATTTTACACGCTCCCCCCTGAACATACATTACTAATATAAACAATGGTTAATTTAATTCTTTATTTTGCTGATTTCTTTCTTAAAGCAAATACCAGGATTAATGAAAGAGCAGCCGTCAAAAGAATACCTGCAATTTATATCGCTTGAAAAAGACTACGCCAAGAAAAAATAGTAAATCTTAATTTCAAATAATTCTTCCACAGAATATAAATTTTAAAGAAAAAGGGAAAATATGATATTATCTGTTTTATAAGGTTTTTGGCGGATTTGAGGTATTGAAGAAGCCTCTAACTGATAAATTCAAGAGAGCTAAAAGAAATTAACAAATCCATAACGAAGATAAATAAAAAAAGTAGTTATGGATGAAATTATAGAACCTGATATCACCTGTTTGACAGTATGTCTTTTAATCTTAACTCTAGCCCACCCTACTATAGGGATTAATGGCAGCAGAAACAGCATCCATTTACCAAACAATATAATAAAAGTCATAACCATAAAAGTTATCCAAGCAGTGTGCATGCTTACCTTCCAGAAATAAGTTATAGTACCAAGAATAGCAGTCGAAATTATGACTATCAAAAACATAGCTTCTAAAAATAAAGGAGCTTTTAGAATATATAAAATGAAGAAACCTATTATATTACTGATAATAGTTATAATTAGCGGTTTTATCCTACCCTCTTTATTTGGAATATGCGGGTCATCTAATACTTTCTTCCTGATTAATATATGTATATATAGGTAAGGAATTATCATTGCAAATGTCAGACATAAGA
>JAJFVM010000141.1 GCA_021371805.1 bacterium | reverse complement strand
TTCAAAGTAATGCAATAACTGTCAAAAATGCCTCATATACCGCAAAAGCAGTCTTTTTCGTTTCGCTTTCCAGAAACTCAAGAACTGCCTGGCGCATAAATACTTTGTAGCAGTGTCCTTTCGAAACATCCTCAAAAACTTCCAGTTCATCAAAAAAATGATTTACATATTTTTATAAATTGTTCATATGGTATCTGCCTTCCTTTACTCATGAAAAGCCGAGTCTGTTTTTCCAAGCGCTCGTTTGCCTGATCTAAAAAATATAAGCTCTCTGAACACATCAGAAAGCTTGACGATATATTGTTGAATTGTACCAAATAAACCAGATTCACATGTACCATCGATACCTTTGATTTCATCAGCATTTTATTGCTTTATTTTACCGCAAACCTCTGAATAACCTTTTTAAACGGGGACATCATTTTTATGAGGAATTCGCCGTTTTTTGAATAATACAATTTAAAAAGAAAAGCTCTTTTAAATGACTTGCCTCTGTAAACTCTCCATGGAAATCTCCTGTAGCATTTTATTATTTCTTTTCTGGGAAACATGGGAAGTTTTAAAATTGTATCCGTTCTTGAAACAAACTCTTCATCTTCTCTTTCCTTCTCAATAAAATTATTCTCCACACAGATATCATACAGAGGAGTTCCCGGATAAGGTTCAAAAATATAAATAACGATGCTTGAAGGCTGTATTTTTCTGTTAAGGTTCACCGTACCCATATGAATATCTGCCGTTTCAAACGGAAATCCTACAATGTTGAATGTCTTTGTTTTAAGCCCAACCTCTTTTGCAAGAGCAAAAGCTTCTTCTATTTTCTGATTGCTCATAGGCCTGTTTAACACTTCTTTTCTGAATTTCTCATCTCCCTGCTCAAGACCCATTGCAATCCTGTAACAGCCCGCATCTTTTAACATCTGAAGTATTTCAAGTGTAAGATTCTCGACACGTGTATTTATTTCAAAAGGATATCCTATTTCTTTTTTATACATCCTGCAGAATTCTTCAACATATCCCTTGTTTATGGTAAATACATCATCGTTCAGATATATGGATTTTACTTTATATCTTGTAATGACATCTTTAATTTCAGCTATTACATTTTCTACACTTCTGAATCTTACATATTTTCCTTCCGAAACTTTTCTTAATCCGCTGTTTGAACAGTAGGTGCAGCTGTAAGGACATCCTCTCGAAGACATGAACTCAGCTCTGTCGTAATCAGAGTAAACAATTTCCTGAAAATCAAACAGCTCTCTGTCAACAAATGGAAGCTTGTCTAAATCCTCAATAAACGGCCTGCTCGGGTTTGAATATATTTCACCGTCTTTTTTAACCCAGATATTTTTTATTTTTGTAATGTCTTCTTTTCTCTCAAGAGCATTTACAAGTTCAAGAAGAGCATATTCGCCTTCGCCAACACAAATTGCATTTAAGTATTCGGTCTTTTCAAGTTCATAAGGAGCAAGTGAAATATGTGGTCCTCCGCAAATAGTAAAAATACCATATTTGCTTATATCCTTTAATAACCTTTTTATATATTTAAACTGGAAGCTGACGGTAGTAATTCCTATTACATCAGGCTTGAATTCTTCTATTTTTTGTAAAAGAGGCTTCGAATCATAATTGCCATATAAATATTGAAGAGCAGTCTGATGACCGCCCTTTTTTAATACGGAAGACAAAGAACCAAGTCCGTAATGATAGCTTAAAGCCCCTCCTCTAATATTAATGTCAGGATAAACAAATAAAATTTTCATATCAGCTTCACTTTTTCTGCTTTATTGATAATTTATAAAATTAATTGAAATTTTTATAAAAAATTAATATGACGATACACTAAATTTTAATGATTTTATTCTTTTATTTCCTGTTTGCAAGAACTTTCTTTTCATAATCAAGAACTTCTTTTATCCATTCAAAATCATTCGGGGTATTGTTTATCTCACAGTAATGGTTCCATACATTTCCGTAAGGCATGGATTTCAAATCTTCCATTAAAGCAAGCCTTGAAAAATAATCGCCTCTGTCCTCGGCGTCTTTAATAATTTTTACAGGCTCCAGAAGTGAAATAAGCATGGCTTTGCAGACTGTCCTTGTGCCAAGAGAAAGAGCGCCGATCCTGTTTATCGAAGCATCAAAAAAATCAGTTCCTATGTGAACCTTATCAAATGCATTTGCTCTGGCAATTTCCTGCATTATGTTTATGACCTCATCAGTTAAAATAGTGACATGGTCACTATCCCAGCGAATACCTCTTGATAGATGAAGAACAATATCATTTAAGAATGGCAGGACAGATGAAATTTTATCGGAAACCATTTCTGTCGGATGCAGATGCCCCGTATCAAGCGTCAGCGCTATTTTTTTAGACATGGCATAAGCTATATAGAATTCAAGCGAGCCCACATTATAAAATTCAAAACCAATTCCAAAAAGTTTACTTTCAACAGTATCAATCAGGTTTGATCTGGAATATTCTGCCTTGTAAACTTCATCGAGAGCTTCCGACAAAATTTGTCTGTGTTCGCTTCTTGAAGGAGTAAAATCTTTCGAGCCGTCGGGAATCCATAAGTTGCTTATGCATGGAATATGCATCTTCTCACCTATGTAATTTGCTATTTCCCTGTTTTTCTTGCCATATTCTATCCAATATTCTCTTATAAATTTTTCTTTGGATGCAAGGGTATAGCCATCTTTAACATACTTATGTGAATAAAAAACAGGACTCATATCAAGACCTACTTTATTCTCAGCTGCCCACTCAATCCATGAATTAAAGTGGCTTGTTGAAATATCATTTCTGTCAGCCAGCCTGCCTTTATAGTCGCCTTCATTTGACTGCAAGCTTATTTTTTTCTTTGAACCCGGGACAAGCGATAATACTTTTTCCAGATCTGTTCTGTATTCCTCAATATTTCTTGATCTTCCGGGATAACTGCCTATTGATATGACACCTCCGCTTGGGGCAGAGGCATTTTCTTCTTCAAATCCCATTACATCATCCAGCTGCCATGAATGAATTGAAACCGGGATATTTTTTAACTTACTGATTGCTTCATCGGTATTTATACCAACAGCAGCATATTTGCTTTTAGCAATTTCATATGAATTATCGCTCATAATAATTACCCCTGTTTATGATCTGTTTAAATAAATGTTAGTTTAATTTTTACGGTCTTGAATCAATATAGTCTTTTAAAGCTTCTTTCCAGGGGCGCAGATCTTTCAGTCCCAATGCCCTTAAATTTTTATTATCAAGAACAGAGTATGCAGGTCTTTTTGCCTTTGCCGCCAACTCAGCACTTGTTATGGGCGAGATATCGGGAGACAGCTCTGCTAATTTGAATATCTCCAGCGCAAAATCATACCATGAGCATTCTCCGGTATTTGTCATATGATATAACCCGTATTTTCCCGTATAAATAAGTTCATATAATTTTTCGGTCAGATCTTTAGTGCTTGTAGGCGTCAGGACCTGATCATTTACTACTTTTATTTCTTTGCCTTCTTCGGCAAGTTTTATCATCAACTCTACAAAATTACTTCCCTTTACCATACTCCCTGCATGACCATAAAGACCGCAGGCTCTTATAAGGTAGTATTTTTTAAGCATATATTTGATTATATATTCTCCGGCCAATTTAGAAATTCCGTATAAGCTGACCGGACCGGGACAATCATCTTCATCATATGGTATTCTTCTCTCAGAATCAGCTCCAAAAACAAAATCAGTGCTGAAATGCATAAGAGGGATATCAAATTCCTGACAAATCTTGCATAAATTTTTTACTCCCCCGGCATTTACTGCAAAAGACGGCTCGACTTCATCCTCACATAAGTCAACCTGATGAAAAGCTGCTGTATTTATAATAAGATCCGGTTTTATATTAGCTAAAACAGTTTCACATTTATCCTGATAACATACGTCAATATCATCCTGGGTAAGCCCTGCTATATCTTCTCCCCTATCTTCAAAATATTTCATAATATCAGTTCCAAGCTGACCATTTGAGCCTATTAATGCTATTTTCAATTTATCTCCGAATTGATGTTATTTATTTTTTAAAAACTAATAATCTTTGATAACAACTTAACCTGCTTTTATAAATAATTCACTAAAAATATTAAAAAAATCAGATTAATAAAAATTAAAACATAGACCGGATAAAAAATTCAATAAAAATTAAATTTTCAAGCACAAATTAGTTAGTTCTCAGTGAATAATCCAACTTTTAGTAAATTATTTGTTTAAATTAAGCTTAAAAATTTTCCAATTTGATCCTTTTAGCCAATTATTCACCATAAATTAATTAATTATTTATGAGCTTTAGTATCCTGAAAGTAGTTAAAGATAGCAGCAACTATTTTCTCTGAAGCTCTGCCGTTCCCGTAAGGATTATTATCCGCAATCATCTTTCTGTACTCAATTTCACTATCGAGCAAAAGAGAAACATTGCTGATTATATTTTGCCTGTCAGTCCCTACCAGTTTTGATATTCCAAGTTCAACAGATTCTGTCCTTTCAGTGAACTTTCTGATAACCAGAACAGGTTTTTTTAATGTAGGTGCTTCCTCCTGAACTCCTCCCGAATCAGTTATTATGAAATAAGATTTGTTCATAAGCCACAGGAATGGCTCATAGCTTAATGGCTTAACCAGTTTGATATTCTCAATATTACCAAGAATTTCGTTGACAGGACCGCTTACATTAGGGTTTAAATGAACCGGATAAACAATATTGATATCTTTATATTTCTGTGCAATATACTTTAATGCTTCACAAACATTTACTATTTCTTCCCCAAAAGATTCTCTTCTGTGCATGGTGACAAGAATAATCTTTTTGTTTAAATCGAGAAGGTTTTCAAGATATTTGATATCTTCGGATTTTTGATCTTCGCTTTTATTTTCAATCTTGCTTATTCCCCAGTTGATTGCATCCACAACTGTGTTTCCTGTTAAAAAAAGTCCTTTCCCGTCGATTCCTTCCCTTTTAAGATTTTCATATGCAATTTTGGTTGGGGCAAAATACAAATCAGCAATTTTAGAGACCAGCTGTCTGTTTATCTCTTCAGGAAACGGGTTGTATTTGTTATAAGTCCTGAGCCCGGCTTCAACATGACCTATTTTTATCTTCTGATAAAATGCTATAAAAGCAGTAAGAAAAGCAGTTGTGGTGTCCCCCTGAACAAGGACTATGTCCGGATTGATTTTCTCAAATACCTCCTCCATGCTTCCTATTATCTTTGATGAAAGCATGCTTAAAGACTGGTTTTGGGTCATTACGCTGAGCTTAATATCTGGTTTAAGTTCAAAAAAATCTATAACCTGGGTAAGCATTTCCTTATGCTGACCTGTTGAACATATGGTTAGATCAAATTTATCCGGATTTTTTTGTATTTCCTTAATTACCGGAG